>JAYUTS010000338.1:0-4956 GCA_043754995.1 Chitinophagaceae bacterium | reverse complement strand
CCTGAGCGAAGTCAAAGGGCTTGGGGTTATCGCTGAGCGAAGTCGAAGCATTAACCATTTCACTTTCCGCTACCAGGTGTACTTCATCCTGCATCAATGCCAATTCTTTTTTCTCAACATATGCTTTTGCTATTCCTGTATGCAACATCACACCCGGTTGAACTTTTTGAATGGCCTTACCCAAATCATGCGTAAAGGTTTTTAATTCTTCACCTTCAATACCAATGATGAGTCCGGGATTAGTACAAAACTGGCCAACACCTAAAGTAATGGAACCTGCATACATGGTTGCAATACCTGTTGCGGATGATTTTAATTTTTCCGGCAATAAGAACACCGGGTTAACACTTCCCATTTCTGCAAACACCGGGATAGGTTCTTTGCGTTGATTGGCCCAATCGAATAATTGTTTGCCCCCATTATATGAACCCGTAAAGCCAACTGCTTTTGTGTGCGAATTTGTAACCAATGCTTTACCAACTTCAAAGCCTTGTCCATGTACATGTGTAAAAACAGCTTGCGGTAAATTTAGTATTGCAACTGCTGTATGAATGGCATCAGCAACAATCTGTGATGTATGTGCATGTGCAGGATGTGCTTTTACAACCACCGGACAACCGGCTGCCAATGCACAAGCTGTATCGCCACCTGCTGTTGAATAAGCAAATGGAAAATTGCTTGCACCAAAGACCACTACCGGACCAAGCGGCACTAACATTTTCCGTATATCCGGTTTGGGGGGATTTTTATCAGCGATCGCTGTATCAATTCTTGCTTCCACCCATTCAGCATGTTCACATGCTGTTGCATACTGATTGAGTTGAAAAATCGTTCTTCCTCTTTCGTTCCGCAATCTTGCCTCAGGCAAATTGGTTTCCTGCATGGCCGTTTGAATCAATGCATCGCCACATGCTTCCAGTTCAACAGCAATGGCACGCATCAACGCTGCCCGTTCTTTTAAACTTTTCTTACGATAAACATGAAATGCATCCCATGCATCATTCATGTATTGATCAATCTGCGCAAGCGATGTATCATCAAAACTCATTGTATGTTGTTTAAGTTATAAAACAGGTCTTGCAGCGATACCATCATTGATGATCTTGAGAATACGCTCCCGTTCGCTGCCCTGTAAAGTTAATCGAGGCGCCCTTACATATTCACTTCCAATTCCGGTTTGTGTAGCCGCCAGTTTAATATATTGTACCAGCTTGGGATGAATATCCAACTCAAGCAATGGCATGAACCAGCGATAAATGGCTACTGCTTCTGCAATCTTACCTGCTTTTACCAGGTTAAAAATAGTTACAGTTTCCTTGGGGAAGCCGCATACTAAACCTGCTACCCAACCATCAGCGCCCAAACATAATTCTTCCATGGCCAATGTATCTACCCCACAAAGAATTTTTAATCTTGTACCAAATCGATTGATGATCCTTGAAACATTGGTTACATCTCTTGTACTTTCTTTCACTGCTGTAATATTGCTGCATTCGATCAACTCTTCAAACATATCAAGCGTCACATCAATTTTATAATCCACAGGATTGTTGTAGATCATGATCGGCAGATCAGTTGATCTGGCGATGGTTTTAAAATATTCTACTGTTTCCATGTCATCACTTTTATAACGCATAGGCGGTAACAACATTAATCCTTCCGCTCCCCATGCTTTAGCATTGGCTGCCTGTTGAACTGCATCCTTGGTTGTGCTTTCTGCAATATTCATGATCACCGGAATTTTTCCGTTGAGAAATTGCACAGCATGTTTTACCAGTTGTTCTTTTTCTGCTGCAGTGATGGTACTGGCTTCGCCTAACGAACCGCCAATGATCACACCTTTTACACCCGCATCGAGTTGTGCCAGCAGATTTTTTTCAAACATTGGCAGATCCAATGCATCGTCGGCAGTAAACGGGGTTAATACTGCCGGAAACACTCCTTTCCATTCAAATGACATATAAATAAGTTTGAACGAAAATACCTGATGATTCGCAGAACAGGCAGTCGCTGATTAGCCGATACTTTACCGATATTAACATGCATTCCTCGTAATTTTACAATTGAGGCTAAAATCAGCAAAGATGAAGGTTGTACAATTTACCATTCCCGTTGCAGGCGATCGCTCCATTGTGGTTCAGGAAGAGGAGCTGCCGCATTTTTATAATCACCTGCACCGGCATAAAGAAATACAGATCACCTGGATCATCGAAGGAACGGGTACGCTCATTGCAGGTAATTACATGCAGCCGTTTAAAGCAGGAGAAGTTTATCTGCTGGGTGCCAATCAACCACACCTCTTTAAAAGTGACCCTGTTTATTTTGATCAACGCAGAAAGAAAAAAGTACAGGCCCTTTCATTGTTCTTCAATCCTGTTCAGTTTACACAAACCGTTTTATCCTTGCCGGAAACAAAAAACATCAAGCGCCTGATAGAACGAAGCAGCATGGGTTTACAGGTTCCAAATGCAAGTGCAAAAAAAATCATTGCTGAAATGCTGTTGGTAAAAGAAGCAAAGCAGGCTTACATACTTGCTGCCTTTCTTCACTTATTGCAGACACTGAGCACTACTAAAGGAAACAGGGTGCTTGCTTCTGCATCAACACACTATAGTATTTCTGATTCAGAGGGTTTGCGAATGAACGATGTGTATCGTTATACCATGGAGCACTACACCGATCATATCAAACTCAAAGAGATCGCCGGGGTGGCACATCTTACGGTGGAGGCTTTCTGCAGGTATTTTAAAAAGCATACCCGGAAAACTTATATCAGTTTCGTAAACGAGATCCGTATCAATGAAGCCTGCAAGAAAATGACTGGGGGTGATGTAACAAGTATTTCATCTGTTGCCTATGAAACCGGCTTCAGCAGTGCCGTGAGCTTTAACCGGGTGTTTAAAAAGGTCACAGGCATTTCTCCCACCCGTTATATGCATGAATATAGTGAGCAGGTAAACTGAAAACGATTTCTTACATTTGAAATAAGATTGATTGCAATATGGAAACCTACGGTAAAATTTTGCTCATTGCCATGCCGGCTTTTTTATTGCTGGTGCTTGCGGAAGCGTATTATGGAGTTTGGAAGGGAAAACAAACCGTCCGCAATATGGATATGATCTCCAGTCTCAGCAGCGGTATTACCAACGTTACCAAAGATGTGTTGGGTTTGAGTATTGCGATTATCGGTTATGGCTGGCTGGCAGATAAATTAGCTATTGTTCATATTGAGAATACGATTCTTACTTACGTCATCGCTTTTATAGCACTTGACTTTGCAGGTTATTGGGTGCATCGTCTCGATCATGAATATAATTTTTTCTGGAACGCTCATATCATTCATCACAGCAGCGAAGATTTTAATTTAGCCTGCGCATTACGGCAGAGCGTTTCCGTTGTGTTTCGTCTCTTCACCATCTTTTTATTACCGGCAGCGTTGCTGGGTGTGCCAACAATGGTGATTGCTGTTGTGGCTCCTTTGCATTTGTTTGCACAGTTCTGGTATCATACGCAGCACATCAACAAGATGGGATTTCTGGAGAAGATCATTGTTACACCATCGCATCATCGTGTGCATCATGCCATCAATCCGGAATATTTAGATAAGAACTACGGACAGATTTTTATTTTCTGGGATAAATGGTTTGGCACTTACCAGGAAGAGTTGGCTGATACGGCACCTGTGTATGGCATTACACGGCCGGTACAAACATGGAACCCGATCAAAATAAATTTCATGCATTTGGGTTTATTGATCAAAGATGCATGGTTGACAAAAAACTGGAATGATAAATTCCGCATCTGGATGATGCCTACCGGTTGGCGCCCCGCTGATGTTGCTGAGAAATATCCCGTGTGCAAGATCAACGACCCCTATCATTTTGAAAAATATGATACCAGGGCTTCAACTGCATTGCATGTGTGGAGCTGGGTGCAGATCACTACTGTTTTATTAGTTATCAGTTACCTGTTTGGAAATATTGCCGGCATCAATGCACTCAATCTTTACTATATCTATCTCTATGGTTTTTTTGTGTTCTTCAGTGTATATGCCTATACCGAATTGATGGATCGGAATAAATATGCTTTTGTTTGGGAGTTGCTTAAAAATGTATTGGGCATCGGTATCATCATTCAAACAGGTGATTGGTTTGGTGCTTCTCAATATATTGGTTCTATGAAGTACATCATCGGTTCCTATTTTATTCTTTCCACTTTTGTAACTGTATGGTTTGTGATGAAGCATGCAAAGGAAGATGAACTCACCCCAACTTTGGCAAAGTTGTAAAAGCGGGGTTGAATTTTAATTGCCTGATCTAACTTTGCCAAAGTTTTCACTTAAGATATTAATGAATGAAATTGAAATTAAGTAAGTGGGCTAAACTGCTGCTGGCCGTTATTTGTTTTGGAATAGCAATCATTGGATTTATGGCAAAACTGCCATCTGGTTTCAGGCATATTGATAAAGAACTTCATTCCCTCTTTTATTTTATTGCAGCTGCTTTCTTAAACATCCTGTTTACAAACAGAAAGTTTTACAGACATGTACTGATCTTTATTGTCCTCTACTTATTTGGAGTAACCATTGAATATTCGCAAGCATATTCCAATAAATTTTTTCAGTCAAGAATACACGGCCGTTATGATCCGGAAGATGTGCAATCGAATCTCAATGGTTTGATTGCGTTCTCCGTCCTTTGGATTATATACATTGCTATTTCTTTTATTTACCGCAAATCAACATCAAAAGAAGGTGTAAAGAATGCAGATAGAAAGTGAAAGAAACACTTTTTCGAGTTTGCCCTTCTTCCTGCCCTGTCAAAAAAAAAGTTTTTGCCCCCATGCAACATTCTTTCAGAACTTTATACTTTATAATAAACCAAATCATTGAACCTGGCTACAATTGTTCCTTCAGCTGATGTACTGGTGCAGCAATGCATCAACGGAGATCATACT
>JAYUTS010000337.1:0-11773 GCA_043754995.1 Chitinophagaceae bacterium | reverse complement strand
GCTGATGGGGACTAATGAAAGCTTATATGCATGGATGGATGAAGGTTTTACAGAGTTTGCAACTGACAGAGTGGAGAACTTTTATCATGCTGAAATGGCCAAACGAAATGGTACCATGTTTGGCGATACCGATCTGCCTTATTTTCATTCGGCCAATTACAACAATTATTTCAACCTGGTAAAAAGCAGGATGGAAGAACCCATGACGACGCATGCTGATCACTTCAATACCAATTATGCGTATTCAATTGCATCCTATTCAAAAGGAGCTGTTTTTCTTTCACAATTGGGATATATTACCGGTGAAGAAGTACGCAATAAAATTATGCTGGAATATTACAGGCAATGGCGCTTTAAACATCCCAACGTAAATGATTTTATACGGGTAGCAGAAAAAGTGAGTGGTCTTCAATTAGATTGGTATAAAGAATACTGGATCAACGGCACCAAAACAATTGACTATGCCATTGATAGTTTGTGGGAAGAAGGCGGCAAATCAAAACTAAGAATCAAACGACTGAAAGAGGTACCAATGCCTATTGATTTGGTATTGATATTTAAAGATGGAACACAGCAATTACATTATGTGCCCATGTATTTAACGTTTGGAGAAAAACCTGCAGAAAATAATATACAACGTTTTGCATATCCTGCATGGAAATGGACACACCCCACTTATGTGATTGAATTTGACAAGCGATTGAGCGAATTAACAACTGTTGAAATTGATCCTACACAACGCATGGCCGATGTGGATAGAAGAAATAATAGACTGGAGTTGAAATGGTAACCCTTGTTTGAAGTAAATAAAAAAACCGCCAGAATCATGAGGCGGTTTTTTATGCTTGTCCGTTTTGGCTATCGTCCATAAAATTTGTTCACCGCTTCCACACGGTTGTTGACATGCAGCTTTTCATAAATATGATATAAATGCTTGCGAACTGTTTCAGGGCTAATAGTTAATTCGGCTCCAATTTCTTTATAAATTTTTCCCTGTGCCAGCCATTCCAGAATTTCTTTTTCACGACGTGATAAAATGGCAATATCAGGAGACTGATGAGGATGGGTTATAGCTTCCTGTACAGGTAACCCTTTAAAAGCTGAAACTACTTTCATCGCTATCTGGCTGCTCATGGGAGCGCCCCCTTCAACCAATTCGCCAATGGCATCTATTAATTTTGCAGGCGATGATTTTTTTAGAATATATCCGCTGGCACCTGCACGCAGGGCATCAAATATTTTTTGATCCTCTTCATAGATCGTACACATCATATAAAGAATCCCAGGATGCCGGGGCTTCAGTTCTTTTACCAGATCAATACCATTGGTTGATCCAAGTCCAATATCCATCAGCACCACATCGGGTTTCACTAATGGAATTTTCACCAATGCTTCTTCACCTGATGCGAACGATCCTGCCTGTACGCAATTTTCACTGAGATCAATGATCTGCTCCAACGCCTGGCGGATATCCGTTACATCTTCAACAATACACACAGAGATTTTCTTCATTTGACAAAATTGACGTTTTATTGTTTATGAAAAATACCACAAAGCGGTAATAGGTGAAACAAAATACCCTTACCGCTTTACAGCCAGTATAAATTTTTCTTTAAAAAACTCTTCCTGAAAAATGTGATCAATTTCCCAGGCCACGGGGGTGAGGCCGCTTTCTTTGATTTCACTTGTGAGATCGCCACCTTTGAGGCAAATCAACCCGCCATGAACCGGTTCATCATCTGCAATGGCCGATTTTCCCTGGCCTTTTGCTTTAAGGATCGGCAGGCTCCAGCTCCAAAGATCTTTTAACGGAGCTACTGCACGGCTTACTACAAAATCAAATTTGCGGGTTTCAATTTGCTCTGTCCGGATATGTTGTGTAGTAATATTCTTTAAGCCGATTGCCTGGGCCACTTCATTCACCACCTTTAATTTTTTGCCAATACTGTCAGTTAAATGAAATTGTACTTCAGGAAAAAAAATGGCCATTGGTATTCCGGGAAAACCACCACCGGTTCCCAGATCGGCAATCTGGGTGCCCGGTTGAAATTGAAAAACCGCAGCAATAGCTAAAGAATGCAGCACGTGTTTTTCATACAGGCTGTCAATATCTTTTCGGGAAATGACATTAATTTTTTCATTCCATTCTTTATATAAACTTTCAAGCTGCTCAAATTGCTGTAATTGTGCAGGAGTGAAATCAGAAAAATATTTCAGTACTACTTCCAGGATGTAACCGGTTTTTTAAAAAGTGAATTTGCAAATAAAAGATAATAAAACCATTGCCAGATGTCGAGCAGGGGATAGATCCAGAACAAATCTTTTTCCTTGAGCTTATCCATACAGCGGTAATAAATTATACCCTGCAGTAAAAACCTGAACCCAAATACACTTAATGTCATCCACCAGTTAAAAAACAACATACTGGCAACCAGTAAAGGATAAAATAAAAAAAGAGAAAATGAAAATAAACCCAGTAAAAATTGATGCGATGCTTTATAATATTTACTGGTGGTATAATGTCTTGCTTTCTGGCTGCGCCAGGTGCTCCATTTGGTTTTTGGTTCAGAGACGGTGAACGCATCTGCATCAATGACAATCGCTGTATTTAATTTTGTTGCCACTTTATTAATGAAGAGATCATCATCGCCACCAGGCAATTGGTTTTGTGCAGAAAAACCTTTGTTGCGAAAGAATAATTCTTTTTTATAGGCCAAATTTCTTCCCACACCCATGTAGGGCATACCTGCAAGGGCATAAGAAAAATATTGAAGTGCTGATAAAAAAGTTTCAAAGCGGATGATCTTATTCAACAGCCCGGGCTTTTTGTAATAGGAACCATAACCCAATGCAATTTCTTTTCCATTCGCAAAAGCACCCTGCATCAGTTCAATCCACTTGCTGCCGGCGGGTTTGCAATCTGCATCGGTTAATAAAAGCAATTCATGTTTTGCTTCTTTGATGCCAATAGATAAAGGAAATTTCTTTCCCGGTATATGTCTTGCCTCCTGTTTCAACTCAATGGGCCGCAGGTTTTTAAAAGGCTTTGATAAATACTCCAACACGTACTTGCTGTCGTCGAATGAATTATCATTGACTGTAATCACTTCAAACGTAGAACGATAATCCTGCTGTAATACATGCGGTAAATTATCAGCAAGATTTTGAGCTTCATCCCTGGCACACACAATCACCGATACGGCATGTTGCAGGGAACTTTCCTGTTTTGGTTTTTTATAAAAAGCCAAACGCACAAAAAAGTACAGGTAATAAAAAACCTGTACGGCTGCTGTTAAACAAAAAGCAGCAAAAATGATTTCGGGCCAGTGCAAACTCATAAGCAGTTGCGAAAATATTGTATTGCAACCAATTCATGTCCTTCTGCACAATTTAGTTGCTAACCAATTTTAATTAGATTGTGAATTGTATAAAAAAATATTCGGTTAACAGCGAGCTTACTTGTTTCGAAAGATGTGTTGTAGTTCCCCTTTAGGGGCGGAGGGGCTTTCCTTATATTTGCCACCTTATGGCAAAATTAACTTTTCAATTGCAACATACAGATGCCCTTTCGAAGGCAAGGGCGGGAGAAATTACAACAGATCATGGCATTATTCAAACACCCATCTTCATGCCTGTTGGAACAGCAGGAAGCGTAAAAGCTCTTACAATTGAACAGTTGAAAAAAGAGGTGAAAGCTGAAATTATATTAGGAAATACTTATCACCTCTATCTGCGGCCGGGAACAGAAGTGTTGGAAGCTGCAGGAGGTTTGCATCAATTTAACGGATGGGACAAACCCATCTTAACAGATAGTGGTGGCTACCAGGTTTTTTCTTTAGCAGCAAACAGGAAGATCAACGAAGAAGGAGTGCTGTTTCAAAGTCATATTGATGGAAGCAGGCATTTATTTACTCCCGAAAGTGTAATGGATATTCAGCGAACCATTGGTGCTGATATTGTGATGGCCTTTGATGAATGCCCCCCTTACCCCAGTGATTATAACTATGCAAAAAAGTCGATGGAACTTACGCATAGCTGGTTGGAGCGTTGTATCAAGCATTTCAATGAAACACCTGATAAATATGGATACACACAAAACCTGTTTCCGATTGTTCAGGGTAGCACCTATAAAGATCTTCGTACGGCTTCATCTCAGTTTATGGCCAATGCAAATCTGACCGGATGTGCCATCGGTGGTTTAAGTGTTGGTGAACCTGAAGAGATGATGTATGAATTCACTGAATTGTGTTGCGATGAATTGCCTGCACAAAAACCACGTTACTTAATGGGTGTTGGCACACCCTGGAATATTTTAGAATGTATTGCTTTGGGGGTAGATATGTTTGATTGTGTAATGCCCACCCGCAACGGACGTAATGCCATGCTTTTTACAAGTAAAGGAGTTATTAATATTGATAACAAGAAATGGGAAAAGGATTTCTCCGTGTTGGATGATGGAATAGATTGTGAACTGAGTAATTATTACAGCAAAGCATATCTGCGTCATCTCATCAAAGCAAAAGAAATTACCGGGCTCACCATTGCCAGTGTACACAATCTTGCATTTTATTTATGGTTGGTGAAGCAGGCGAGACAACATATCATCGCCGGTGATTTTATGAGTTGGAAAAAAGAGATGGTGGAAGTGATGAAGACGAGATTATAAAGTTGATAGCATTTACTCACAGTATCCCTTAACAATTTCTTTTCCAATTTCTATCCTTACTTTGCAGCCATTGATGAAAACCCTCGATTGGTACATATTAAAATCATTTCTCAAAACATTTGTTTTCCTGCTGTTGATATTCAGCATGATCACCCTTGCTATTGATGCCAGTGAAAAAAGCGAAGATTTTGTAAAGAGCAACCTCGGGTTTAGCCAAATAGTCACTGAATATTATTATGGTTTTCTGCCGCATATCATCAGCCTGCTGTTCCCTGTTTTTGTATTGATAGCGGTGGTGTTTTTTACTTCGAAACTGGCAGGCAGAAGTGAAGTGGTGGCAATGCTCAGTATTGGAATGAGTTTGAACAGGTTCCTTCGCCCGTATTGGATTGGTGGAATTTTCCTGGCTGTAGGTTTAGGGCTCGCCAATCATTTTGTGGTGCCGGTTGCCAATATCATCCGCACCGATTTTGAAAACCGCTATGTTGATATGGGCAATATCAACAAACAAAAAGGACAATACATCAACAATCTTCATTTCCGTGTTGATACGTTTACCTATGCAGGTATGCGGAGTTATGATACAACATCTAAAGTAGGGAACGGTTTTTTTCTTGAAAAAATTCAGGGTAACGAGGTAGTTTATAATCTTCGCACCGAAACAATTACATGGGACACGGCTAAAAAACAATGGAGATTAGACAATGCCATTGAAAGAAAAATCAATGGCATCAAAGAAGAGGTGAAGATTTTGCCAACACATTATTTAAAATTGGGCTACCGGCCGGCCGATATTTCAGAAGATGAATTCAAAAAAGATAAATTAAAAACGCCTGCATTGAACAGGCTCATCAAACAGGAAGAGATCCGTGGATCTGAAACGATCAATGCAACAAAGTTTGAACGCTACCGAAGGGATTCAAGCGCTGTTTCTGTTATTATTATGACGATGATTGCAGCCATCCTTGCCTGCCGGAAAATAAGGGGTGGCAGCGGTTTTCACCTGGCACTGGCATTTATTTTAGGTGTTAGTTTTATTATCTGCGAAAAGTTTTCGATGGTGTTTTCAACCAAAGGAAATTTACCACCCATCATTGCAGCATGGATTCCCAATTTTGTTTTTTCTCTGGTAGCCTTGATTTTATACAGAAGGGCCCCTAAATAAAAACAACTTCATCAACTTTTCATATGGCTGTGTGTTAGTGAAACGGTTGTTTGGTTACCTTTGAAGCGTGGCTGATCTTAATAGAGCTTTCACCAATCAACATATCTAAATAAACGATCAAAACATGGGAATCCTTAAGGACAAGTTCAAGGCTAAAGCCGATATGGCCGCTACTGAAATCAAAGATTTGCTCAAAGAACATGGCAGCAAAGTTATTGGTGAAGTAACCCTTGCACAGATTTACCAGGGCATGCGTGGTATTACCGGGTTGGTGACCGAAACTTCTTTACTCGATTCTAAGGAGGGAATTCGTTTTCGTGGATATACCATTCCTGAATTACAGGAAAAACTGCCCAAAGCCAAAGCCGGAGGCGAGCCTTTGCCCGAAGGATTGTTTTATTTAATGCTTATTGGTGAATTGCCAACAGAGGAAGATGCTAACCATATCACCAATGTATGGCAACGCCGGAGCCATGTACCCAGCCATGTATTTGCTGCCATTGATGCATTGCCTTTGTATGCTCACCCCATGACGATGTATGTAACAGGTGTAATGGCGTTGCAGACAGAAGGAAATTTTGCAAAAGAATATGCTAAGGGTCTCAGTAAAAAAGAATACTGGAATGCCATTTATGACGATAGCATGGACCTGATTGCACGACTTCCACGTATTGCAGCGTATGTCTATCGCCGTAAGTATAAGTACGGTGAACATATTCAACCCAATGGTTTGCTCGACTGGGCAGGTAATCTTGCACACATGCTTGGTTACAGCGATGAA
The DNA here is from genome assembly GCA_043754995.1 of Chitinophagaceae bacterium. Classification (GTDB taxonomy): domain Bacteria; phylum Bacteroidota; class Bacteroidia; order Chitinophagales; family Chitinophagaceae; genus Lacibacter. The sequence continues at coordinate 5,161 of JAYUTS010000337.1, read as the reverse complement.
GGTTTTATGGAGTTGATGCGTTTATACATGACCATTCATGCCGATCATGAAGGTGGAAACGTATCGGCACACACCACACACCTGGTAGGCTCAGCATTAAGTGACCCTTATTTAAGTTATGCAGCAGGGATGAATGGATTGGCAGGTCCGCTTCATGGATTGGCTAACCAGGAAGTGATCAAATGGATCTTTGAAATGAGGGAGTCTCTCGGAACAGAAACGCCGGACAAAGAACAGATCCGTGAATATGTAAAGAAGACATTGAGCGAAGGTAAAGTGGTGCCCGGTTATGGTCATGCAGTTTTACGCAAAACCGATCCCCGCTTTACAGCACAAATGGAATTTGGTAAAAAGCATATGCCCGATGATGCATTGGTACAAACTGTTTGGAATATTTATGAAGCTGTTCCACCCATCCTGCAGTCCATGGGAAAAATTAAAAATCCATGGCCCAATGTTGATGCACACAGTGGTGCGTTGCTGGTACATTATGGCATGGTTGAGTATGAATATTATACCGTACTGTTTGCAGTGAGCCGTGCATTGGGTGTATTGGCAAGTCTTTGCTGGGACAGGGCTTTGGCGTTTCCATTGGAAAGACCTAAATCGGTGACTACAGAATTAGTGAAGCAATGGATCGATGGAAAAGATAATATTTGGGGAGAATAAAAAAATATATAATCATAGAAAGCCGCTTCAGCAAAGGAGCGGCTTTTTTTATAAATCATTTACAGCACAAATTGTTTCATCATTTTTTTCACCCTTGCCTTGGTTGTTTTCAACTCTTCCTGTTGCTGCAGGATAAATGAATTGTCTTCAAGGCTTCCGGTAACACTATTCATTTCTCCCTCTGTTTCATAAACCATTTTACGAAAGGGGTTGCTGTAATCTTTTGCTCTTGAATCAAAAATTCCTTTTACCATCCACTCTTTGGTATCAATGTATTGTTGCAAAAAAGTTTTGAGTGTTTCCCTGTTGAGGTGTTTGTTTCCCGTCAATTCAAATAAAGAAGCCAATGCATGAGATAGTTTTCGGTGCTGGTATGCTTCGCTCTGTGTTTTGTAGAATGTATGCACTGCGTCCCAGTTCTTTATTTTATTGCTCACAATTTTTTGTTTGAGCTGTTCAAACTCAAAGTCTTCAATTAGTTGACCACCTGCATTGATCCAGTTACTTCTCTTTTGTTTTTTGGGGAGATGTTGAATGAGCTCCTCAAAGCTTTTTATTTTGTTCGTGGCAACTACTTTCAAAAGTTGTTCCATTGCATAGTAAACAATCAACTCCTTAAAAACTGAATAGCTGCGTTCAACTTTCAGTAACAGCACTTTTCGCTTGCTGTTTTCAAAACCAGTTGCCAGTATCTCCAATGTATTCAAATGTTTATCATGAGTATCAAAAGCTTTTTTCCCTGCTTTGATGCAATCATCAGCAGAAAAAATGTTACCCGGATTTTGTTTTTGCAGCAGTGCTTTTCCTGTAAACAATTCCATCAGGTGTAATGAATCAAAAATTTCATTCACACTATCGGGAGCAAGAAAATCATATTCTAATGTTTGCGTTTTATCCGTTCGCCTGTCTCGGTCAACATATTTCCATGCGTTGCGGGAGAGGGCATACATATTATACATCATCCAGTAACCGGGCATTACATTCAGTTGATTATTACTTTCATCGTTACTTACTAATGAAAAAGGAATAGGAATATTCAATTCGGATGGGTAATCGCCTTTTGCCAGTAATGTATAGGTTGCAAATTTTGTATTGTGTTTAATACTTACACAGAGTCCCGGCCAAAAACCCCTGCCGGCAATCAATTCGCCATCTGCACTCCGGCTATTGTGGTTGCTGCCTAATGTTGCACCTGCTGCAATATTGCTTTGACCCATTACAGTTGCAGCACATAAAAAGGAATTGTTATGATGCTGTTCATGCGCAGGAAAGATCAGTGAATTCAATACTTCACAACAGGAAATGGTTGCATTGTTACCAAGATAAGAGTTGATCAATCTTGCACCATATTTCAATTGTGAATGCGAAGCCATATAAAAACGCACCGCCTTCACGCCATAAAACACACGGCAACCTTCACCAATAATTCCATTCACCAGTTCACAGCCTTCACCTACCTGCGAAGTGGCATCGGGAGAAGAGTTGATCGTTAAATTTTTAAGTTTATTAGCCCCTTTTAAATAGGCATCAGATCCAATCCATACATCTTTTACAATAGCGCAGCTTTTGATCACTGTTCTGTCGCCCACTTTTCCGTAGTACCCCCGCAGTTTATCAAATTTTAATTCTGTGAACTCTTTCAGTTTTTGTTGCAAAGCTGCATTATCCCTGTTCCTGCTCCATAGCCAGGCATCAGCGGGAAGCATGCCGTTGAAAGGAATGATTTTACGCCCTGCATTTTCATTACACACTTCCAGCCAGATGCGAATATTTTCCGCTTCACCTTGTTTTAAAATACCATTACCAAATTTTGCATAGTTGGTAGTGCCCATTTCATGCACATTGGTAATAATCACTTCGTTGCCAATAATATAATGTGAAAGATAATTTACATTGTCAATGACTACATTATCACCAAAATCGCAACTGATGATGGTACTGTTATACAATCCTACCGGCAACTTTACAGCATGAAATTCAAGTGTATAAGGTTCTAATTTAGCAATACGAACCAAACCGAAAAATTTACAATTCTGTACAAGTTCAGGGTTAAAAGAATCCGATACCAACAATTGATCCCAATTGTCGGATGTATTCCTGTTCCTGATCAGTACCTCTTTTTCAAGTGCAGTAAGCTTGCGGTATTTGATGCCGCTGCGGTTTTGTTTATTGCGGAGATAGTATTCGTCTTTCCCTTTAGGAAGATATTCTTTCGGAATAAAGTTGTAACCAATTTCGGAGATCGGTTTTTTTATAATTGGATTCATTGTATAGTTTGTAGTTTTTAGTTTGTCCTTAATGCAGCAATCTCACTATATGATTGTTAGTTTGAAATTTACAGAGAGATTATAAATAAACTACAAACTACAAACTTGCCTTTTATTCTACAGTTACACTCTTCGCCAGGTTACGTGGTTTATCTACATCCAAACCTTTTGCAACACCAATATAATAGGAGAGGAGCTGTAATGGAATGGTACTTAACATCGGTGCAACAATTTCATCTGCTTCGGGAACAACCATGATATCATTACTCATTGCAGGAATGGTTTCATCATTTTCTGTAATCACTGCAATCACTTGTCCTTTGCGGGCTTTGATCTCCTGGATATTGCTGACGATCTTATCATAATACGCATCTTTGGTTGCAACAAATACAACAGGGAGATGTTCATCGACCAAGGCGATGGGTCCGTGTTTCATTTCCGCTGCAGGATAACCTTCTGCATGGATATAAGAAATCTCTTTCAGTTTTAAAGCTCCTTCCAATGCAACAGGGAAATTATAACCACGGCCGAGATATAAAAAGTCCCTGGCATCTTTATATTTCAATGCAATCTCTTTTACTTTATCAGATGCTTCTAATAATTGTTTTACTTTTTCGGGGACCTCATGCAATTCATTGAGCAAATGCATATAGCGTTCGTGACTGATACTTCCTTTTTCCTGTGCAATTTTTAAAGCGATCATGGTTAACACTGCTAACTGTGCGGTGAAAGCCTTTGTGCTGGCCACACCAATCTCCGGTCCTGCATGTGTATATGCACCTGCATGCGAAAGCCTGGCAATAGAACTACCTACAACATTTACGACTCCAAAAATAAAGGCGCCCTGTTCTTTTGCTTTGTCAATGGCAACAATGGTATCTGCTGTTTCACCGCTTTGTGAAATGGCAATAATTACATCGCCTTTATTCACTACGGGGTTGCGATAACGAAATTCTGATGCATATTCAACTTCAACGGGTATCCGACAAAGTTCTTCAATAATATATTCAGCCACCAATCCTGCATGCCAGCTCGTACCGCAGGCAATGATCACAATACGATTGGCATTTTTTAACTGTTCAATATTATTCTGCACACCGGCCATGGTAATGGTGCCTGCTGTTACATCCAATCTTCCTCTCAGGCAATCATAAATGGTAAACGGTTGTTCATTAATTTCTTTCAACATGAAATGATCATAACCACCTTTTTCAATGGCTGCCAGTTCAAGATCAAGCTTCTGAACAAATGGCGTGATCTTTTCATTACCGAGATTTTTCAGAATCAATTCACCGGCTTTAATAATTGCTAATTCAAAATCGTTTACATACACTACATCTTTGGTGTATTCAATAATCGGCGATGCATCACTTGCTAAAAAGTGTTCATTTTTTCCAATACCAATTACCAGCGGGCTTCCTTTTCTTGCTGCAATTAATGTATCAGGATTATCTTCATCGAGTAAAATAATAACATAAGCACCTACTACACGTTTTAATGCAATGCGAACTGCTTCTTCTAAAGAGCAATTGTTATTTGTTTTGATATCCTCTATAAAATTCAGCAACACTTCGGTGTCGGTGTCGCTGTGAAAAATATACCCTTTATTAAGCAATTCCTTTTTTATGGGGCCGTAGTTTTCAATAATGCCATTGTGAATCATAGCCAGCTTGCCGCTTTTTGACAGATGAGGATGGGCATTGTGATCGCTTGGTTCACCATGTGTAGCCCAGCGGGTATGGCCAATACCAATATTTCCGTGGAGATCTTTACCTATTACTTCCTCTTCCAGCTCAGCAACCTTTCCCTTTTTCTTATATACTTTCATTCCATCGTTGAGCAATGCAACGCCTGCGCTGTCGTAGCCACGGTATTCCAAACGTTTTAATCCTTTGAGTATGACCGGGTAAGCTTCCCTGCTTCCGATATAGGCTACAATTCCACACATAGTATAAATGTTCTTTTAGCTGGTAAAGATGCAAAAATAAGCGGCTGCCCCGTAGCAGAGAAATTATTCAACCTTTCCGGCTGTAAAGTTCTTTTGAGCTTTCACATTTCTTTATTAATCATTTTCAGTGTTGCAGCATCAATAGTATAGAAAAAGGTAACAAAAGAAAGGATTAGTTGATATACAATAAAACAAACGATCATGAAAGCTTTAATCAATATCGCCGCAAAACTCGACCAGCCCGAACTGCTGGAAAACCTGGTAGAAAAACTGGCCT
>JAYUTS010000336.1:0-2258 GCA_043754995.1 Chitinophagaceae bacterium | reverse complement strand
ATGCGGTTGTATTTGATGAAGCGGTTACCATCAATCAACAATAGTTGTGGTGGTTGTTTGAGTTGATCCAATGCCAGGTGCATGGCTTTGAACGATGCCTTGAGAATATTAATACGGTCAATTTCTTCCGCTTCAACTTTTGCAACTGCAAAAGATACAGCTTCCTGTTCAATGATGAACCGCAATGTATCCCTGTCCTTTTCTTTTACCTTTTTAGAATCATTGAGCAATGGATGATGAAATTGCCTGGGCAGAATTACAGCAGCAGCGAATACAGGACCTGCATAACATCCACGTCCGGCTTCATCGCATCCGGCTTCAATCAATTCTTCCTGGAAAAAAGAAAGCAATGCCATCATTTCAAAGATATTGAACTAAAGCTCCGGGGTTTCTCCAATTTGTAAATTTATATTTCCCTCTGCAACAAAAGCAGGTAGCTTTTAAAAATAAAATTCAACCTTTGTAAATGAGTATTCAGCAACTGAACCATGACCTGCTCCGCACAAATTATCCGCTTTTTGAAACGGAGCTTGCAGATGAAATAGAAGTGGCCGGTGAATACAAAACCTTTAAGGCAAATGAAGTACTGATGCGCAAAGGTCAGTTCATCCGCAACACGATGCTTGTATTAAACGGATTGATTAAAATATACAGGGAAGATGATGATGGCAATGAATTTCTCATGTATTATTTAAAACCCGGTGAAGCCTGTGCGTTGTCAATGGTATGCGCTGCCAAACATGAAGCCAGCCCCATTATGGCAAAAACGGTTGTTGAAACAGAAGTGATGATGGTACCGGTTGATATGATGAGTGAATGGGTGGCTAAATATAAAAGCTGGTACCTGTTTGTGATTGAAACTTATCGAACACGTTTTGATGAGTTGCTGATTACACTCGACAATGTTGCTTTTAGAAGTATGGATGAACGTTTGGAATTTTATCTCAAACGGGCAAGAGATGTACAGCAAACAAATATGATTGAAATAAGCCACCAGGAAATTGCAAATGAATTGAATTCATCAAGAGAAGTGATTTCAAGATTATTGAAAAAAATGGAACAAAAGGGCAGCCTCAGTCTTCATCGTAATGTCATTGAGCTAAAAAATCTGTAAAAGATTTTCTTCTGTGATATGTATCACCAACCATACAATTAATACCCATCATATTTGCCTGCATGGAAATAATCGGATACATCGCATCGGTATTAATTGGCATTTCACTGGGCCTCATCGGTGGCGGCGGATCCATCTTAACCGTTCCTGTGTTGGTTTACCTGTTTGGAGTTAATCCTGTATTGGCAACAGCTTATTCATTATTTATTGTTGGCACCACTTCATTGGTTGGCGTATTACCTAAATACAAGCAGGGACTGGTCAATTTAAAAACAGCCCTGATCTTCGGCGCACCGGCCATTGTTGCAGTATATGCAACAAGAAGATTGATTGTGCCGGCAATACCAGATGAACTATTTACCATTGCTGATTTTGTTGTTACCAAATCCATCTTAATGATGTTGCTCTTTGCAATATTGATGGTCTTTGCTTCTTACTCTATGATCAAAGGAAAGAAGGAAGATGAAAATGGAAAGGAAGCTGAACAAACATTCAATTACCCCTTGATCCTGCTGGAAGGAACAGTTGTAGGCATCTTAACCGGGTTGGTTGGTGCAGGTGGTGGTTTTCTCATCATCCCTGCCTTGGTACTTTTCAGCAAGCTTCCCATGAAACAGGCTGTGGGCACTTCTTTGCTCATCATTGCAGCTAAATCATTGATTGGATTTACAGGTGATATTGGTCATACAGTTATTGATTGGAAATTATTACTCATCGTAACAGCGCTTGCAATAGCAGGCATCTTTATTGGAAACAGGCTGAGTTATAAAATCTCCGGCGAAAAACTCAAAAAAGGATTTGGCTGGTTTGTGCTGCTGATGGGTATTTACATTATTGTGAAAGAACTATTCATCCGCTAATAAACTTACCAAAGTCAATTCTTGTGATATTGTTAAAGTGTCAGCAATTAGAACATACTTATTCAACAGTTTGGCCTCCCTCTCTGGAGGAGAGGGAACGAGCCTGCCTGCCGGCAAAGGCAGGGGTGAGGCTGTGTGACATAAGTCATAGTTCAGTATCTGCAGAAAACGCAAATTTGAATACTTAACTTATAAAATAAAAACAGCAAGATGAAGATTGAACAGATTTATACCGGCTGCCTGGCACAAGGTGCTTACTATATAGAAAGTGAAGGTGAAGCCGT
>JAYUTS010000335.1:0-11792 GCA_043754995.1 Chitinophagaceae bacterium | reverse complement strand
CATCAAACAAACCACCAACTACTAATGTTGCTGTGTGATTGGGAATATTGTTGACAAAGTTCCGGACGTTGCGTGCCTGCCACCAGCTATCATAATTGGGATGTTTGTACATCTCCTGCCAGAACGCAATGCTGTCGCCAATTAATTTCGCCAGGTTTTTTGTACTGCCTGCTTCTAAATAAAATTTATATGCATCATTTGTTGGAAATTCAAAACCTGCTGAGCCAACCGTTGTTGGTTTGGGTCTTGGTTTTCCAAAAGAAGAATAAAAGGAGAAGCCATCCATTTGAAAGAATGCACCATTGTGATGAAAATCATCGCCCATGAACCAATCTGTTACAGGTGCCTGTGGGCTTACTGCTTTTAAACTCGGATGATTGCTCAATGCAGCCATTGTAGAGTAGAAGCCGGGATAAGAAATTCCAAAGATGCCCACTTTATTATTGTTGTTGGGTTGATTCTTTACCAGCCAATCAATAGCATCATAGGTATCACTTGCTTCATCCGTATCTTTTTCTTTTTTAGTTGGATTGTAAGGACGAACATCTTCAAACACACCTTCACTCATCCAGCGGCCACGTACATCCTGTACAACAATGATGTAGTTCCTGCGCATATAATAACGCCAATGATTATTCCAGAAAGTACGAAAGTTGGCTTCACCATAAGGTGCACAGGAGTATGGTGTGCGGGTCATGAGGATGGGGTGTGCCTCGCTGTTATTCTTTGGAGTATAAACTGCTGTAAACAGTTTTACACCATCCCGCATGGTAATATAGATTTCTTTTTTTGTGTAGTTGTCCCGTATCCATGCCGAATCCTGCGGATTAGCAGTTTGTGCAATAAGTACAGATACTAAAAAGAACGATACAATCGTACAGAAGAGTTTTCTCATGCCAATAATTTAAGGAGGGAAGTTATAGAATTTGAATGAAAGCCAATTCCCCTGTTCAATAAATAGGACAATCGGTTGTTTAATACTGTTTCTCAGCAAGAAAGGTCCATTTGCCTTCAGTTAATTTCAACAGTGAAAGGGTGTTTGTTTGAAAGCTTTCTTCAAATTCTTCCTTTTCAAAGTGTTGCCACGCTTCATCAAAATCGCCGGGCTTCATATCCCTGTTGGCAATGGTGATGTGTGGATGAAAAGGACGTTCATCGGGTTTAATAGCATTATCAAATGCCTGTATAAAATGATCTTCCACTTCTTTACGTAAGATATTCAATGATGCATCTTCTTTTACCTTAATAAACAGCACCCTGTTACTGAAATGAGAAAAACTCTGCAATTGAATTTCAACAGGCGGCTGATTTGTGTGAACGGTTTCTAATGTTTCAAGTAATGTTTGTTCTGATAAACGATCAAGCCAGAAAGGAGTAACAAGTGTAATATGTGCCGCTGATTTCAAAGCAACGGTACAGCCAAAACGATCTCTCATCCATAGTTTATGTTGTTCCACTCTGCTTTCAATGGCAGGCGGACAAAGCACAGCAACATAGTACATGCAATAGGGGTCAACACGGGGCATACTCATGAGAATAATTTTGGTATTTCATTTATAATAGTGATCACACTCATCCATAACATGACTAACACAACAATCCATCCACTCCAGAGTAACCATTTGGGATGATTGTAATGAGCAAGCTTTCGCTTCATCATGATCCATAACATCAAACCCAATGAGAAAGGTAGGATAAAACCATTTAATGCTCCAACCAGTACAAGAATAAGGATCGGTTTGCCAATATATAAAAAGATTCCGGTTGAAATAACAATGAATGCAATGATGGTGAGCCGTTGCCAGCGATCAAAGAATGGATGCAACGTTTTTAAGAAGGTAACTGAAGTAAATGCTGAGCCAACTACAGATGTAATAGCCGCACTCCACAATACGATACCAAATAATTTATAACCCGTTACGCCCAATACAGATTGAAAAACAGATGCCGTAGGGTTTGCCGGGTTGAGATGAAAGCCTTTTGTGATTACACCCAGCACAGCAAGGAATAATAAAATGCGCATGCAGGCAGTTAAGATGATGCCGTTTACAGCACTTCGTTTTACTTCCTTCATGCTGAGACTTGCTGTTTTGTCTTCCAGCAAACGATGGGCACCGGCAAACGTAATATAACCACCAACTGTGCCGCCTACTAATGTTACAATAGAAGTAAGATTAATAGTGGATGGGAAAAAAGTGCGATGAACTACTTCTCCCAATGGAGGCTGTGCAAATACGACAACATAAAGCATGAGCCCCAACATCACAATGCCGAGGAGTTTTACAAACACATCCATTGCTTTTGAAATATCTTTCGATAGAAAAATAATGATGGCAATAACGGCGCTAATGATACTGCCTGTTTCAACACTTACAGGGAATAAAATATTCAAGCCCAAACCGGCACCGGAAATATTACCAATGTTGAATGCAAGTCCGCCCATGCAGATTAAAACAGTGAGCACATGACCGCTGCCCGGCACTACTTCATTGGCCAGTTCTGATCCACGTTTTTTATTAGCGGTAAGTATTTGCCAGATGTTGAGTTGTGCAACAATATCAATGAGCACCGAAACAAGGATCACAAAACCCATGCTGGCAAGGAGTTGTTGGGTAAACACCGTGGTTTGTGTTAAGAAGCCCGGACCAATGGCCGAAGTTGCCATAAGGAATGCTGCTCCGGCACCTTTGCCACCAAGTAATTTCCAGTTAGTTTGTTTTGATGTCAATATGATTTTGTTTTAATGCAAGAGAAATGGCTTTTGCAAAAGCAATTGCATTTGCTCCGTCGCCATGAATGCAAATTGTATCTGCAATGAGTGAAATATTTTTTCCAGTTGTTGAAGTAACGGTTTGTTGTGTGATCATTTGCAAAGCCTGTTCCACCGCTTTGCTTTCATCTTCAATCAATGCATTGGGTTGAAAGCGGGGCGTTAAGCTGCCGTCATCAAGATAAGTGCGGTCAGCAAATACTTCACTGGCGGTTTTCAACCCAAGCTTCTCTGCTTCTGTAATTGAATAACTTCCGCTTAAACCAAACAACACTAAAGATGCATCAAAATCTTTCACAGCTTTTGCAATAGTTGCAGCAATGGTTTTGTCTTTTGCTGATTGATTATATAAAGCTCCATGCGGTTTTACATGATGCAACTTGCTTCCTTGCTCTTTTGCTAATTGTGAAAGAATGTTGAGTTGCTCAGTAAGAATCGTTGCAAGTTCTCCTGTTGAAAGACGCATTTCTTTGCGGCCGAAGTTTTCTTTATCGGGCCATGAAGGATGTGCGCCAATTGCAACTCCGTGTTGCAAACAACATGCAATGGTTCGTTTCATGGTATCAACATCACCTGCATGAAAGCCACATGCAATATTTGCAGAGCTGATGAGTGGAATGATTTGCTCATCAGTGTTCATGCCTTCACCTAAATCACAATTCAAATCAACCTGCATACAATTGTTGTATTGTTTGTTTGATTTTGTTTAATTGATTTGCTGCATTCAAATATAATTCTTCTGCCTGCTCTAAACTGATGAGTTGAAAATGAATTTCGTCTCCTGGTTTCTTTTGCGCCAGCACAGGAAGATCAACTGCACATACCTGTGCAATGCGTGGGTAGCCTCCAACCGTTTGTCCATCGGCCATTAACACAATCATTTCGCCTGATGGCGTTAATTGAACTGTTCCCTGTGTTACCGCAGAGGATATGATCTCACAGGGTTGCTCTGTTTTTAATACTGTTCCTGTTAAGCGATAACCCATTCGATTGCTTTGCGGACTGACTGTAAAAACTGTTGCAGTAAATGCAGTTTGTGATGCATCATTCATTGCATTCCATTCAAGGCTTTTGATCACCCTGATGATGTTTGTATTGAATGATGGCATTGTATAATTTAATTCAATAGTTGCACCTGATAGCAGTACAGCCAATAAATTTTTCTGTAAATGATTCAATGGATCATTAATGAGCAACAGATCTTCTTTCTTTAATGGCCGGCCGTGATGACCTCCCGCTTTTACAAGCAGGTAGGTTGAATGACTATTTAGAAATGAATCGCTTTTATACCCACCGGCAACGGCCATGTACAAACGAAAACCGGGCATCTGTTGTTTCAATTCAATAACAGCGTTTGCCGGAATAAAAACCGGTTGATATAAATGAATGGGTTTGTCATGCAATTGAGGTTGCAAACCACCTCCTGTAAATGCAACAACTGTATCTTTTAAAAAATGAAAACGATGTGGTGATTGGGTGATCTCCAATACAGCTTCGCTTTCATCATTGCCTGTTAAGATATTTGCCAGTGCTGCTGATTGCCTGTCCATTGTTCCGCCCTTGCTTACACCAAACTGCAGATAACCCTGCCTGCCTGTATCCTGCAAGGTGGTTAAGAAGCCTGCCTGTTCAATATGTATCACTGATCCTGTCATTTATTTAATTGATCCGCAACCAGGCTTGCAAATTCTTTTTTTGTTACAGATGTAAATTGAACCTGGTCACCAGCTTTTAATAAAAATGGATTTTCTTTTTGCTGATCAAATATTTTTACAACTGTTCTGCCAATAATATTCCAGCCGCCCGGCGTTGCTAATGGATAAATGCCTGTTTGATTACCAGCTATTGCAACTGATCCAGGGGGTACCTGCACTCTTGGATGGGCTTTTCGTTTTGTAAATAATTTTTCATCTACTGTTCCCATGTAAGGAAATCCGGGAGTAAAACCAATCATGAATACTTTGTATGATTTACCCGTATGCAATTGAACAATTTCTTCAGTAGAAAGTTTTAATTGTGCAGAAAGTTCATGCAGATCAATCCCAAATTCTGCATCATAACAAACCGGAATGCTGATGATTGATGTTGAAATTGATTCCTTGATTAACGGATGTTCTCTTTGCAGCATTAGTTTCACCTGTTCAATAACAGAAGCTGCAATTGTTTCATGCTGCTTTTCAACGGCAGGAGGATTGTAATAAACTGCAAGAGAATTATAAGCAGGTACTGTTTCAATAAAACCTTTGAAAGGATTCTTTTCAATTATATTTTTTACCTGCATCAGCTTTTCATGATCCTCCTGATTGATTGTATGGCCGAAAGAAAGCAATACAGCCGTTTCACTTAATGATATGTATTGAATTTCCGACATGAGCAATGAAAATACAAAATCAGCAAAGAAAAACGCCCCGGTTTTCGGGGCGTTAGCAATTTTATTTCACCAAATGATTATTCAACGGTTGTCAATTTGATCAGGTTGGTTGGTAAATGCAGGTGTACCGGTGTACTTCCTGTGTTTACAACAATATCTCCTGTTTTTACAAAACCACGTTCTTTTAAAATATTGATCTGGTCTTTAATGATGCCATCCACACTAATCTCTTCAGAATAATAAAATGCCCTTACGCCCCAGCTTAAACTCAACTGGTTTACCAACGTACGCTCCTTGGTAAAAATATATAAAGGAGCCTTTGGTCTGAAACTGCTGAGTATAAAACCTGTGTATCCGCTTTGTGTCATACCAATCAAAGCGGTGGCTTTAATATCTTTTGCAATTTCGCAGGCATTGTAGCAAATAGCATCACTGAGGAAAGAAGGAGAGTGGGGTTGTGGTTTCAGATCCTCTTCCCTGTCATAACGATAATAAGAACTTGTTTCTACCTCTTCAATGATTTTACACATAGTTTCTACCACAAGAGCAGGATGATTACCTGTTGCCGTTTCTCCGCTCAGCATTACAGCATCAGCACCTTCGAGAACAGCATTCGCAACATCGGTGATTTCACTTCTGTTGGGTTTAACACGTTCAATCATACTTTCCATCATTTGTGTAGCTACAATAACGGGCTTGGCACGATGGATGCATTTTTTAATAATGTCTTTTTGAATCAAGGGAACTTTTTCAATCGGCAGCTCAACACCCAAATCTCCACGGGCAACCATGATGCCATCACTTTCAATAATAATATCCCTGATATTGGCAACAGCTTCAGGCTTTTCAATTTTTGCAATGATCTTACTTTTGCTTTTGCGCTCATCTAATTTATTTCGTAAGATGATGATGTCTTTTACATTACGAACAAATGAAAGGGCTACCCAATCCAATTGCTGATCAATGATAAAATCAAGATCCAGCAAATCTTTATCCGTAAGAGCAGGTAAGGAAATTTTAGTATCGGGCAGGTTAATTCCTTTTTTAGAAGAAAGCATTCCTCCAAGTGTAACAATTACTTGCACATCATTTTCCCGGGTAATGGTTAATACACGTACTTCCAGTTTGCCATCATCAATTAAAATAATATTTCCCGGTTTAACATCTTTATGCAGGTTGGGATAGGAAACATAGATGCGTTCTTTTGTACCAACCAGTTTTTCGTTGGTAAAAGTGAGGATATCGCCTTCCACCACATCAATGCCGCCATTTTCCATTTCGCCAACTCTCAATTTGGGACCTTGTAAATCGCCCAATATGGCAATATTGTATGGCTCATTCTTGTTGATGGCACGGATATGTTCAATGATCACTGCTTTGTCTTCATGGTTGCCATGAGAAAAATTTAAACGAAAAACGTTGACACCTGCTTTTACAAGTTCAAGTAATTTATCGTACGTATCGCAGGCAGGACCAACTGTTGCAACAATTTTTGTACGATGGCTCATGTGTTTTACACCGGCTTCTTTATCCATATCTGTATGTAAATACTTCGCAACACTTTTTGACATGACAAGAGAAATTTGAAAATTAGTTAATTTGAAAATTTGAAAATGTTTTTCATGTGCTATTGCTGACCGGCAAATTACTTTGTTTAGCTTGCCAGGATCTTTACAATTTTCATCCACTCATCACTTACCCGTTGTTTTGCTTTTACAGCTTTATCAAGCGGAGTAAAATGAAGTTTGTTATTAAGGATGCCAATCATTGTATTATGTTTTCCTTCAATTAATGCGTCAACAGCAGCATAACCAAGCCTGCTGGCAATAACACGATCAATACATGTTGGTGAGCCGCCACGTTGAATATGCCCAAGAATGCAAACTCTTGTATCGAGATGCGGCATTCTTTTTTTAATGATGGCTGCTACTTCATTAGCACCACCTGTATCTTCACCTTCGGCCACCACAATCATGTTCACTAATTTTTTGCGGCGTTCTTTTTCTTCCAGTGAATCAACAACCGTTTCAAGATCTGTTTTTGTTTCGGGAATAAGAATATGTTCAGCACCGGTAGCAATACCACTGTGTAATGCAATATATCCGGCATCACGGCCCATTACTTCAATGATGAACAGGCGGTCGTGTGCATCAGCCGTATCCCGGATTTTATCAATTGCTTCTACTGCCGTATTAACCGCTGTATCAAAACCGATGGTGAAATCGCTGCCGGCAATATCTTTATCAATGGTACCCGGCAACCCGATGCAGGGAATATCAAATTCATTGGAGAATTTCTGTGCACCCCGAAAACTGCCATCGCCTCCAATAATCACCAGCCCGTCAATGCCATGTTTTTTTAAATTAACGTAAGCCTTTTTACGCCCCTCAGGCTCAAAAAAATCTTTACACCTTGCTGTTTTTAAAATGGTGCCGCCACGCTGAATGATATTCGCTACACTGCGGCTGTGCATGGGTACAATATCATCATCAACCATGCCCTGGTAGCCACGCATAATTCCAAACACTTCCAGGTTATGATAAAGACCTGTACGAACCACGGCCCTGATAGCTGCATTCATTCCCGGTGCATCACCACCGGAAGTAAGTACTCCAATCTTTGAAACTTTTTTATTCATTGTCATTCAATTAGAAAAGTGTTTGCTTTTCACATTGTAAGCATCATCGTTTTACAAAACTGCTTGTTTTGTGAGGGTCAAAAATAAGGAAATGACATGATAACGATTGTTCGTCATTCTCTTTCAAACGTTTGCATCGGGTTCTTTTATCTTTAATTGATAAAAATTCAGCTCATGATTGGGTGAAGAATGATTAAAAGCAAGATGCACCTGATTTGATTTGTTAGCAAACGGAGGAAAAATTTTTAACTGAAAAGATTATATTCATCGTATGAAAGTGTTTGTAACAGGTGCAAACGGATTGCTGGGGCAACACCTTATCCGCCAGTTGGTGAATGAAGGTAAGTTTGTGATCCATGCCAGTGGTAAAGGACTAAGCCGCTTGCCTTACGGGCAGGGCAATGGCGTTACCTATCATCAACTTGATTTGACTGATTTCAAAAAATCACAAGCACTGGTTGAAAAGATATCTCCCCATATTCTTATTCATACGGCAGCCCTTACACAGCCAAACGAATGTGCGGCTGATAAAACCCTCTGCTGGAAAACAAATGTAGGTGCAACAAGAACATTGATCAAGGCTGCACAAAAAGCAAAATCCTATTTTATTTTTATCAGTACAGATTTTGTGTTTGATGGAAAAGACGGGCCTTATGATGAGCATGCAACACCTAATCCCATCAACGATTATGGCGAAAGCAAGTTGCTGGCAGAAGAAATGGTTGAGCTCAGTGGTTTGCATTGGGCCATTGTAAGAACAGTGCTTGTGTATGGTGACAAGGTGCCCGGCGGCAGACCGAATTTTATTCAATGGGTAAAAGAAAAATTACAGACCGGTGAAAAAATACAGGTGGTAGATGATCAGTTTCGTACACCAACTTATGTGGAAGATCTGGCTAAGGGAATTATCCTGGTGTTAATGAAACATGCAAAAGGCTATTATCATATTTCAGGAAGAGAAATGTGCACGCCTTATCAATTGGCTTTACTGGTGGCAAATTTATTAAACATCAATCCATCGATTATTGAACGGGTAACAGCAGATACTTTTAAAGAACCTGCAAAAAGACCTGCAAAGACCGGGTTCATTATTACAAAAGCGGTAAAAGAGTTAGGATTTGTTCCTGTAAAACTGGAGGATGGAGTGAAAAAGGTTTTGGGTCTGAATTAAACTTCTTTATAATTCCTGTATTCAAATAACCGCTTCCCGGTTGTTTTTTCAATATAGTAAAGCAATTGCTTTTTAATATCTCTGAACTTTTTTTTAGTTATACAGGTGATTGAAAAGCTTAACATTTTTACTCTTCCATAAGCGGTAACTTTCAAGTATGAACTTGCTGAAGGAATATGCTGAAAAGCAAATGGAGCTTGCAGTTCATTACCTTTCTGGTTATACAGAATCAGGTAATGAAGAGGACCTGCACCAATTAAGAGTAACATTAAAAAAGAGCAGGGCTGTGATGCATTATTTTTTGCATGAGCAGCTGCATGTAAAAAAAATAACGAAACTGAAAAAGGAAATCCGAAACATCTTTCATACGGCAGGGGCTATTCGGGCAGCTCAAATACAAATGCAATGGATGAAAAAGAACAGAAACCTGATCTTACTTCAAACTTCCTCTTTGAAAGAAGATCTTTTATATTACGATGAGCTTTTTAAGACTGACTCAAAGAAAAGTTTAAACATTCTTTCTGATGTAAAAAGAAAGCTGGGTGAACATTCCTCAGACACTGCTGGTTCAACTATTTTACAGTATGCAATAGTATTGAAGCAAACCATCCAATCATCTGTTAAGAACTTGCGACAACCGGGCTGGCACGAATTGAGGAAAACAATCAAGCAACTGCTGTACGCTTGCAACTGGCAACAGGAAAAAGACAAAATTAAGTTGCTTACTGTAAAAGAACATACTTATTTGGACAAGTTGCAGGAATCCATTGGTGTATGGCATGATGCAGAAGACTTAAAGTTATGGATCACTGATCAGCAGTTTTTTTTGAATGAGAATACGAAAGTAAAACTGCAGTTCGCAAAATGCTGGGACAACCTCACAAAAGAAATTAAAGAAAAAGAAAAGTTAGTGATAACATTATTGAACAATAAAAATGTTCTCCATAGCAGGGCACCTATAACTTAATTTCTTTCTTCCAAAAATACTTCGGCCATCATACATCTTGCACTTCCGCCACCATTGGTTTCTATGGTTGAAAGATCTGAATGTATAATAAGGTTGTAAGTTTCCAGTTCTTTTATCTGATCTGCATGGAGAGCATTATATGCCTGGCTGCTCATTACAAGAAATTTAACTCCTTTGTTGTTGTGTACCTGCAGCATATTGCCGGCAAAACGATTCATTTGGCTGTAAGAAATTTCAATGATTTTTTTACCACTGTTGATGATGCTGTCAACTACCAGTTTGCGTTCTGCCACATCGGGGATGCTGTTTAAACAAATCACCACATATTCATCCGCCACACACATCATTACATTGGTATGATAAATTTCGCCGCCGTTTTCATCTACACTGTTAAACGAACAGGGAGTATAACTCATTTGCCTGCACCATTCTTCCAGTACAATTTTATTTGTTCTTGGAGAGAGGCAGGCATAAGCAATTTTATTCTCTCTGTCCAGCACCATGCTTCCTGTTCCTTCTAAAAACAAGTGTTCATTTTCTTTATCTGAAAAATCAATCGTTTGCTTCAGTTTAAATTTCGAATCAATAATTTCAAGCACATGTTGTTTGCGTTCTGCTCTTCTGTTTACAGCATACATGGGGTAGAGCACAATGGTGCCATCCTGGTGAAAGCTGATCCAGTTGTTTGGAAAAATGCTGTCGGGGGTATGTGGTACCGCAGTATCCTGTATAACTGTTACATCCACACCGGCAGCAGTTAGTTTTTGTACAAAGCCATCAAACTCTGCTTCTGCTTTTTCCTGTGCATTGTTATTACTGCCTTGTTGCTGAAATGCATTGTTTATGGCAGTTTCAGCATTAAAATCAAAAGCCACCGGTTTGATCATTAATAAATGTGATGTTGTTTGCATGTTTCTTTGTTAATAGTTCATGGTTGATAGTTAATGGATAGTTACGGGTTATGAGTTAAGAGTGATTTACCCGTAACCCATAACAGTTAACTCATAACCTGTCCCTCAATAATGGCATACTCATACAATGGCTTCCACCTCTTGCTCTTGACAACTCGGCTGAGGGTAACAGGATCAACGTATCTTCTATACTATCAGGATCAACACCGTTTTCAAATGCTTCAAACGCTTCTGTAGTAGTGAGTACATTAAAACCTGCATTTTTAAATGCTTCAGCGGTATGATCATTCCGGTCGTAACCAATCACCACACCTTCTTTTAGAGCAACTACGTTGCAACTGTCGGTCCATTGTTCCCGTTCATCATGCGGAAATACATTGTCGCCACTGTAAATGATTTTTACATCTTCAGGGTTTATGCCAAAATCTTCAATACTTATCTGCCTTAACAGCGATTCAATACCGGGTAAATCATGCGGCACACTATAATCTTTTGTTTTGACATACGCTTCATTGGCCGGCTTCTGAAACTGTAAAATTTCCACCTGTTCCATTTCCAGTTGACGTGGATTGTGCGATAATTTATTAATATAACTATGACGGCTGGTATGTTCAGCTCTTAATATCCGTTCTGAGAAGCGGCCATACAACACCCACACATTTCGTTTTACCTGTGTAAAAATGGTGTCAATATGCATCTGTGCACGGTTCTTGGGAATTTTTACAACCGATATTTTTTCAATACCCAGCTCAGGGTTGCTGAAGAGGGTATGTGCCATTTCATTCACCGCACTGCTGCTGGTACGAATACTGCACCCAATAACAAAATGTTTGGGGTGAATCATCATTACATCGCCGCCTTCAATGGTAATGATGCGGTGTTTGCGTTCCTCTTCTTCGTACAAAAAGAAATCACTTTCTTCAATGATCTCCATTATTTTTTGCGGCTCCTCTTTAAAGAAGTA
>JAYUTS010000334.1:0-11813 GCA_043754995.1 Chitinophagaceae bacterium | reverse complement strand
TCAGCAAGTTTTGAGATCAATTCAGCTTTGTTCATGATAATGTTTTTTGAAATTTTTAACTCCAACAAATATAGAAGGTTTTTAACTGCAACAAAATTATTTTTAAAAAATATTTTTTTTGCGGAGATGGCTGTAAACCTTATAGTACAAGGGGTTTCAGCAAAGGGAGCAGTATTTTTGCCAGGTATCCGGCCGGGGTAAAAATCCTGAAATGCTTTACAGTAAAGGGTTTCCCGAAGAACGGGTTTAAATCCTTTGCCGGTGCGGTTTTTAAAGGAATAAAAAAAGGGAGCATTATTGACTTAAGCCGGCAAACAATTGTTTTGCACAATTAGTTAACAACCTGCATTACCGAGCGAAATGCAATGAATTGGTTGCCCCATTTATCAAAACTTTTTTGGCGCATAAGAGGCGCATAAATCTCAATATAATTATTATATAGGCCCTTGCTTTCGGCAAAATATTGAATAGCATAAGTTGGTCCGTCGGTTTCATCTACCTCCATTAAACGTAAAATTGCAGCATGGGTAAAACAACCGGTTTTAATTACTTCAGGCACATGTTCTTCTTTTAACCATTGAAGCCAATCCTTATGGATGGCCTCTGCAAGTTTAATAGTAACATTATAGATGATACCCCCTGCGCCCCATGAAAGGGGAATTGCAGTTTTTGTATTTTCTTGACTCTGCATTTGCTAACTAATATTTTAATAAAATAGAAATACACATTAATAGTTTATTTCAACATATACCGGACAATGATCGCTGTGCTTTACATCAGGAAAAATATCTGCATCAATCAATTTATTTTTTAAACCCCCGGTAACAGTAATATAATCAATGCGCCAGCCTTTATTATTTTGTCTTACCGTAGGGAAACGCTGGCTCCACCAGCTATATCGGTGTGGTTCTTTGTGAAATTCACGGAAAGTATCTATCCAGCCACTCTCCAAAAAATTTGTCATCCATTCACGTTCTTCCGGTAAAAAGCCACTGCTTTTTTTATTGCCCTTTGGGTCGTGTATATCAATTTCGTTATGAGCAATATTATAATCACCCACCAGGATGATCTTATCTTTAGTTTTTTTCAGATCTTCTAAATAGGCATGAAATTCCCTAAGCCATGTATATTTGAATTCCTGCCTCAGGTCGCCACTGGTGCCTGAAGGGAAATAGGCATTGATCAACCTGATATCACCAAAGTCCATTTGCAATACCCTGCCCTCATCATCACTTACTGCATTGCCATTGCCAAGGATCACATTATCCGGTTTAATTTTTGAAAAGATAGCTACGCCGCTATAACCTTTTTTTTGTGCACTAAACCAATGATGATTGTAACCCAGGTCTTCCAGTTGCTTTACATCAACATCGCCCTGGTTTGCTTTGGTTTCCTGTAAGCAAATGATATCAGCAGGGTTTGTTTTTAACCAGTCTATAAAACCTTTTTTAATGGCGGCACGAATACCGTTTACGTTGTAAGAGATAATACGCACTTTAATTTATTTAATTATCATTGTTGTAAAAATAAGTAAGGGGCAATAATAACACTTATTATAATGATGAAGAACAGTTAGATAATTTAACCCAAGAAACCCTAACAATCATTTTAAACAAGAAACTTACTCAAGTATCGGTCTTAACCACCTTGTTGCATCATCTATACCCATTCCTTTTCTTTTGGCATAATCTTCCAACTGGTCTTTTTCAATTTTGCCCACGCCAAAATATTTACTTTCGGGATGTGCAAAATACCAGCCGCAAACCGAGGCTGCAGGGTACATGGCCAATGATTCGGTAAGATGAATTCCAGTAGTTTCTTCGCCTCCCAGTAATTCAAATAACTTGTATTTTTCGGTATGATCGGGGCAAGCAGGATAGCCTGGTGCCGGACGAATGCCCAGGTATTCTTCTTTAATTAATTGCTCGTTTGTAAGATGTTCTTGAGATACATAACCCCAATATTCAGTTCTTGTTTTTTTATGCAGTAACTCCGCAAAAGCTTCTGCTAAACGATCAGCTAAAGCCTGTAAAATTATTTTATTGTAATCATCATGATTGGCTTCAAAGTTTTTGATGTGCGTTTCGATCCCCTGAATAGTTACAGAAAAAGCACCAAGGAAATCACTCTTTTCGGGCGACACAAAATCTGCCAGTGATAGATTAGGCTGGCCTGCAGTCTTTTTTATTTGTTGCCTTAAAAACTCCAGATTTACTTTTGATTTTTGATTTTTGACTTCGATAGAATCTGCACTAATTTTTTCAGCTTCCCAAAAGCCAACAACGCCTTTTGCACTAAGCCATTTTTCCTCAATCACCTGTTGCAATAACTTTTTAGCATCATTGTAAAGTTTTGTTGCTTCTATACCTATAACACTATCTGTAAGTATTGCCGGAAATTTTCCATGCATTTCCCAGGCGATGAAGAATGGCTGCCAGTCAATGTATTCAGCAATCTCTGCCAGCGGGTAATTATCTAAAACCTTTGTGCCGGTAAATGTTGGTGTAACCGGTTTGTAATTTACCCAGTCAATTGCCGCACCATTATTCTGTGCTTCACTAAACTTTAAATATTGTTTGGTTGATTTTTTATTACTAAAATCTACCAGTAGCTTATGGTATTCAACTTTTAAGTTTTGTAAAAAAGCAGGCTTCTGTTCTTTGCTTAATAAACTTCCTGCAACAGTTACACTCCGGCTTGCATCCAGCACATGCACCACGCCATCATCATATTGCGGAGCAATTTTTACCGCAGTATGCATACGGGAAGTGGTGGCGCCGCCAATCATGAGTGGTAATGTTATCCCCCTGCGTTTCATTTCGTGTGCCACATGTACCATTTCATCAAGCGAAGGTGTTATCAGGCCGCTTAAGCCGATGATATCAACTTTTTCTCTAACCGCAGTTTCTAAAATTTTATCTGTGGATACCATCACACCTAAATCAATAATATCGTAACCATTGCAACCGAGAACTACGCCCACAATATTTTTACCTATATCATGCACGTCGCCTTTTACCGTTGCCAGCAAGATCTTTGCGGCGCCTGCAGTTTCTTCATTTACAGTTCCTGCCGCTTTGTGTGCATTTTTTCTGTCTTCTTTTTCTTGCTCGATAAATGGTGTTAAAACAGCAACAGCCTTCTTCATTACCCGGGCACTTTTTACAACCTGCGGTAAAAACATTTTACCGCTGCCAAATAAATCACCCACTATGTTCATACCATCCATCAGCGGGCCTTCAATTACATCCAATGGCTTTGGATATTTTTGACGGGCTTCTTCTGTATCAGCATCAATATAATCGGTTATGCCATTTACCAATGCATGCGATAATCTTTTTTCTACCGGCTCATCTCTCCACTTTTCATCTTTAATTATTTCTTTACCCTTTGCTTTTACTGTTTCAGCAAAGGCAATCATTTTTTCTGTGGTCTCGTTGTTGTCGTTATTTCTGTTCAGGATAACATCTTCGCAAAGTGCACGCAGGCTGGGCTCAATCTCATCATATATTACGAGCTGACCTGCATTTACAATACCCATATCCATACCGGCCTTAATGGCATGAAATAGAAATACACTGTGAATGGCTTCACGTACATGCTCATTGCCACGGAAAGAAAAAGAAACATTACTTACACCACCACTCACTTTGGTAAGCGGCATGGCTTGTTTTATTTCACGGGTTGCTTCAATAAAATCAACTGCGTAATTATTGTGTTCTTCAATACCGGTGGCAATGGCAAAAATGTTTGGATCGAAAATAATATCCTGCGGAGCATAACCAACCTGCCCGGTTAAGATCTTGTATGCCCGTTTGCAAATTTCTACTTTTCTTTCCTTAGTATCTGCCTGGCCCACTTCATCAAAAGCCATCACAATTACTGAGGCGCCATAACTTTTACAAATGAAAGCCTGTTCAATAAATTTGGCTTCGCCTTCTTTCATTGAAATAGAATTCACAATACATTTTCCCTGCACACATTTTAACCCTGCTTCAATAATTTCAAATTTTGAAGAGTCGATCATGATGGGAATCTTTGCAATATCAGGTTCAGCCTGCACCAGATTCAGAAAAGTTGTCATCGCCTGAACCCCGTCAAGCAGGGCATCATCCATGTTCACATCAATTACCTGTGCGCCGTTCTCCACTTGTTGACGGGCTACAGCCAGTGCAGCTTCATATTGTCCTTCACGTATCAAACGTGCAAACATTTTACTGCCGGTTACATTGGTTCGCTCTCCAACATTTATAAAATTTGTTTCTGGTCGAACGATCAATGGCTCCAGGCCGCTTAATCTCAGGTATGGTTTAATAACAGTCATTCAGTTTTAATTTAGTCAGCCATTTCAAATTCAATTACAGGTAATTGCCTTGGTTGAAATTTTGATACTTCCTGTGCAATATGTTTTATATGATCGGGTGTGGTGCCGCAGCAGCCGCCAACAATATTTACAAAACCTTCTTTGGCCCACTCTTCAATAATATGTGCTGTTTCATGCGGCTGCTCATCATACTCACCAAATGCATTGGGCAGGCCGGCATTGGGATATGCAGATGTATAACAACCGGCAATCTGGCTTAACTCTTCAATATGAGGCCGCATTTCAGATGCACCCAGTGCACAGTTAAGACCGATACTGATAGGGTTTGCATGCATAACAGAAACATAAAATGCTTCTAAGGTTTGTCCGCTTAAAGTTCGGCCACTGGCATCAGTTATAGTTCCACTAATCATTATTGGAAGCTCAGGAATATTATTTTGGCGGAAGTAATTTTTTGTGGCATAAATAGCCGCCTTTGCATTCAACGTATCAAAAATGGTTTCAATTAAAATAATATCTACACCACCATCAACAAGCCCTTTGATCTGTTCGGTATATGCTTCGGCAACAGTATCAAAAGTTACAGCACGAAAGCCAGGGTTGTTTACATCAGGAGAAAGCGATAATGTTTTATTTAAAGGCCCGATGGCGCCTGCCACAAAACGTGGTTTGGCCGGATCCTTTGCTGTGTATTCATCGGCGGCTATCCTGGCGCATTTTGCAGATGCAACATTTAATTCATAAGCCAGCGATTGCATATCATAATCGGCTTGTGCAATAGATGTGCTGCTGAAAGTATTGGTTTCTATGATATCGGCACCGGCTTGTAAATATTGTTTGTGAATTTCTACAACGATCTGTGGCTGCGTAATGCTCAGCAGGTCGTTATTTCCTTTTACATCGGTATGCCAATCTTTGAAGCGTTCACCACGGTAATCTTTTTCCTCCAGTTTATGACGCTGTATCATGGTGCCCATGGCACCATCAATGATTAGTATTCTTTCTTTTAAACAATCTTGCAATGTTTTCATTTCGCTTTAATTTAAGTTCGTACTTCGACTTCCCTCAGTACTGATGTATTTCATCCTTCGACTCCGCTCAGGATTGGTATACTGAACAAGTGAGATTCTTCTTTCCTTTTACTAAAAGAAAAGAAGAACAGAACAAGTTCACAACGATGATGACCATGGTTATGATGTTCACAACAAAAAAATTACCATAAACTTTTAAACGAGAATCAATCTGAGAGAAGTAATGCAGAATTGCTTTCGTTTATTAGTTCGTTTTTTTTACAGGCTGAACAATAAACAAATCCACCTGTTTGATGCTGCAAATTTATAATAAGAAAGCCGTAACACAAAATGTTACGGCTTTAATAAGGCGGTCTTTCTTAATATTAATGCTTACCAATGTTAAACACCCTGGAAAGATTAAATCCAAAACGGATATGACCCCTGGTCCATTTATCATCAGTATCGGTTATAAATGATTTTTCTGTCATACCATTTGAATTGGTTAAATGAAGCTGAAAAACATGGCCGCCGGTTTCAATATCTACCCCAACAGCCAGGCTGTTAAAATAAATATCGGGTTTAGCATCTGGCAGCTGGTAATAATATTCTGCAGTAAGACTTACTCTTTTTGAAACTTTTAAACGACCACCAATACCCAGGGCCACTGTATTTTTTCTTTTTGCTCCTGCTTTTATATTGTCCTTATCCAGGGTGTAGGAATTAATGCTGTCCTGCTTATTATGATGATGCACAAAAGTGGGCATCAGTTGTAAGGAAAAACTTTCGGAAAATTTGCGGCCAATAAGCAGTTGATGAGTAAAACTGGTTCTATCGCCAAAACTGATCTTTATCCTGTCACCTGCAGTGTCTCTCCTGGCAAGGTCGGTACGGGTTGCTAATGTTGATACCCAGGAAAGTGAGACAGGCATATTTACGGCACCGGTAGATTGCCGCAGAATTTTCACTTTAATTAATGCATCATAGGTTTTTTGCCAGGTACTGTGGCCAATACCAACCATGATATTTTTAGTAATGCCATAATCAAATCCCATGCGCATGGAGGCCTGGTCTAATCCAAAAAAATTATAGATGCCTGTATTTAACGGTGCAAAGCGATGCAGTATTCTTACATCTAAAACACCTTTGCCAATATTCTCCACCGAATGGCCGTGTATGATTCTTGTGGATTTAAAAGTTGCAGTGGTATATTCAGTTTTGCTGGAATCATTTTCCAGCTGTTTCAAAAGGTTGCCATCATCCTGTGCAAAAGCAGTTGAACAAAATAGACAGAAACAGCAGATCAGTTTAATTACTTTCATATTCAATAGGTATTAGTTGTTTTTTTTATCATACAAACAAGATACTGTAACCTCAACCATTTTTGCAATATTATCTTTTACAATTTTTGGAATGCTGATCTTATAATCAGAAAGCTTTACCCAAAATTTTGAACTGCTGCTTATGATGCCGCCTTTTACAGATATAGTGCCTGTGCTGGTAACTTTATTGGTAATGCCATGTATGGTAAGATCGCCTGCTACAGTAACCGGATAATTTCCATCAGCTTTAAAATTCACTTTAGACAGATCCATGATCTTACCCTTAAAGGTTGCTTTAGGATATTTTTTACTTTCCATGTAGTTCTCATTAAAATGTTCTTCCATCAAACTCTTTTTAAAACGGAAGGCATTGATGAGTAATGAAAACTGGATATCTCCTGTTGTTGTGTTAATGATACTTATTACCTGGTTATTATCTGCTTTTATATTTTCAATAGGTGCAGATGAATAGAAAGAGATCATTCCATTCTTGGTAAAAAAAACCTGTGCCGTACTGTTTATATAACTGCAACAAATAATTAAAAAGGGCAGGATTATTTTTTTCATTATGGTAACATTTAAAATTGATAGCTTCTTATTAAAAAAACATCGCCGGGCAGGCCCATATCAATATCGCCACTGATGTAACCGGAGCAAATTCCTTTAATGCTGATCTTGTCTCCTGCCTGTGCACTTACTTTTTTGCCTTCAATGGTACAGTTTATAAAAGCCTCTGCAACTGCGGTTTTTAACTGTACCACCTGTTGCGCCTGTTGATTTACGGATACCTGGCTTACTTCGCCTGAAACATGCACCACATTATTTGTATATAGTTCATTTGCTTTTGATGAGTCTTTGAGAAAGCTGTTGTACAGTTCAGTTGCGGTTACGGTTATTGCAGACGAATCCTGTACATTTTTATGGGGCTTATTCCACATGCGGTATGCACCTATAAGGCCAACCGCAAGTATGAGGAGGGTGGAGACCAGGATTATTTTACCTATTTTTTTAGTCATACATTAATTTACAGTATTAACGATGTTAAGGCAAAAAAGGTTGCTGATTAGTTGCCCGGTATGATAAAATTTTCTACAGAGATGCGGTTGCTTATACTTTTTGCCAACGTCATTTCATCTGCATATTCCAGTTCCCCGCCAAAAGCAATACCACGGGCAATGGTAGTGATCTTTACCGGGTGCCCTGTTTTATGGGGTGAGGCAGATAATTTCTTACTTATATAATAGATGGTAGTATCGCCCTGAATGGTAGGGCTAAGTGCAAAAATGATCTCTTCAATTTCTTCAGTTGAGATCCGTTCAACCAATACATCAATAGTTAATTGTTCAGGACCCATGCCATCAAGCGGAGAAATGATACCGCCCAAAACATGGTATATGCCGTTAAACTGCTGTGTACTTTCTATAGCAATTACATCACGTATATTTTCCACTACGCAGATCATTTCCTGCTTGCGCATGGGATTGCTGCAGATATTACAAAGTTCCTTATCAGAAATATTAAGGCAGCGGCTGCAGAATTTTATTTCGTTCCGCATTTTAGCAATGATATCACTGAATTGGCTTACTTCGGCTGCATCCTGTTTAATAAGATGAAGTACCAAACGCAAAGCTGTTTTTTTGCCAATGCCCGGTAGTTTGGCAAACTCATTAACCGCATTTTCTAAAAGAGAAGAAGAGAATATCATTGAGCAAATATACAGAGCCCCTCCTAAATCCTCCCCCGAGGGGAGGACTTTAAGAGAATAATATTTCAGTCGATTTTTTAAAGAAAAGGAGTTGGTTCAATCATACTTCTACAAGTCTCCCCTTCCGGGGGAGATTTAGAGGGGGCCTTTTATTTCCCGTTCATTATCCCAATTGGCCCTTACACTTAATTTTTGCGTAAGCGTGATCACTTTTTCAGGCTGCAGTTTTTTTGAATAATCACCGGGATCCCATTTGCCATTTTTATTAGCATCAAATAAGATGCGGATATCATAATCGCCGGGGAGTATGAACTTGTTATTCCATTCTGCCGCAGTTAAAGCGTTGCTGTATTTTACTTCTTCATTTTGTACAAACTGCAACACCGGGTTTTTACCCAAATCTATATTGGAAAAACGCAGCACCACATTTCCATAATCGGATTGTTGTTTTGTGGTAAAACGGATGGTATCTGTTTTTGCCAGGTAGTTTCCTGCGGAATCAGCAACTGCAGCAGGATCCATAATCAGCCTGTACTCCATACCTTCCTGCCAATTATTGGATAAGGTTATTTTTGTTCTGCTGCTGTCAATCGTCCACACTGCAGCCGGCACGGGATTGTTGTTACTGTCTTTTAAAATTAATTTAGCCGGCTCAAAAACTTTGAGGGGGTTATTAAAACTTATATCAAAAGGCGTAAGCAATTCTTTGCTTTGAGAACCCAGGGGTAATGTGAATACCAGTTTTTTGTTATTACCTGTTTTGCCGGTAACTACATTCCGGTTTTCTTTTTCCAATGCCGATGCATATAAAACCACCGCTTCTGTTTTTTCCGAAACAGTAACAGCTGCATCAGCAAAAGCGAACAATTCTTTTTTTGAATTATAGGTCTTGCCGCCATCCCCATCTTTTAAAGCATATACTTTAAAATTGCCGGCAGGTAAATTAATAAAAGCAAAACTGCCATCGCCGGTAAGCCTGGTAATGTAATCGGGTTTTCTTTTTTGCACGGCAGAATCATCAGCATTGCGGTACAATAAAGCAATTAATGTGCTGTCCGGATTTCCGCTTTCCGCAATTAAAATTTTACCAAGTAGCATAAAACTATCTATCTGGTTGCCGGTAGAAAAAACATAAGTAAAATCTTTTAAAGGATTCCCTTCATTAATATCTACAATGGCATTGCCAAAATTGATGCTGTAGGTTGTATTGGGTAATAAACTGTCTTTAAGTTTTACAGTTACTGTTCTCAATTTATGATCTACCAATGGATTTTTTTTGGGGAAGGGAGAGATCATTACATTGGTTTGGGCTTCCTTTATTTCTACATACTCATTAAAGTTCAACGTGATCTTATTCCCTTTAAAATTGGTACTGTTCAGCGGTGGCGATGCACTTACCAGCCTTGGTGCAATGCTATCCTTTGGCCCGCCCGTTGGTGAACCTACCTGTGCACAACCTGCATTACCAATGGCAATGATATACAGCAGTGAAACAATAAAGAGGGTGAAAATAATATGGATAGATCTCATCAAATGCATTTAAAATGCAAACTTAACCTGTTTGATTTGTTTAAAAAGTATAAAAATTACTAAATCTCCTGGTCGGTAGGTTCTGCTTTTAAATCATGTAGTGCCACTGCCAGATTATTATCCTTGGCTAAATTGCACCAGTGGCAATCTTCTTTTCCGCAGCCGGTATAAAAATCACGGGCCTGTATCTTATGCCATACATCAGTAAGCTGTTGCTTTACGGTCTCAATATCTTGTGGGTTGATGACTATCTTTTCTTTTCGGTATTCTCCTTTTTTATCAGGCTCAACAAAATCAAATTCGGTGCTGATCACTTTCCAGTCTTTCAATTGGTAATTATCAATAAGGATCTTATAAAAAACAGCCTGCCGCCAATAATCCCCGCCAAGCGGGTTTTTATCTGAAGGCGGTTTCATTTTGGGTAGGGCATTGTCTATATTGCCCGATTTGTAATCCACCACGTTAACTTCCTTACCTGTAAATTCCAGTTTATCTAATTTACCTTTTAATGGAACACCGTTAACAACAATACCCTTTATATTTCTTTCAACTGTAACAACTTTGTTCCATGTGTTTACATATTTATCATAGTATTGGGGTAATACGATAGACCCCTGCTCCATACGTCTGTTAAATTCACTTTCTGTGAAATTTTCCCGATGCTTATACATGTACCAGTTAAAATCGGCAATCACTTCTTCTTTGTTTGGGAATTTTTCCTGTTTACCGTCCTGCATCTTCCTGAATAAGTTTTCCAGTGCATGATGGATAGCGCTTCCAAATTCTAATGTTTCACTTTTGCCGGCAGGGATACGAATTAAATTCTTATAATAAAAACCCAACGGACAATCTAAATAGGCATTCAGGGCCGTTACATTCATAGAAAATTTTTCCAGGATACCTGTTATGAAATCTTCTTCACTTTTTTGTATCTCAGGTGCTTTTTCACTGAACTGCAAAATTTGAAAGTCAGTCATGACGTCTGAAGGAACTACAATTTTTTCAATTGGTAATTGATGTTCTTCCTGTATTTCAGCAATAAACATAGATGGCTCTATCTCTTTGCCATCATTTTTATTTTTTGCAAAAGAGATATAGAGATGCTTTTCAGCCCGTGTTATTGCTACATAAAATAATCGTCTTAATTCTTCATCCTCTGTTGAAGCCGGTTGTGAATTAAACATGGTGTCAGGAAATTTATATCCACCACCAGGTTTCCTTTTTTTCTCCCAATAAGATGCATTTGAGCCTGATAAAAAAACGTATTCAAACTCAAGTCCCTTACTACCATGCGCTGTTAGCAGATTAACAGCTTTATCGCTGCCCACAACCTGGTCTACAGATAATTTAATCTCTTCTTTTTGCATTAAATCAATGATGTCAATTAATTCACACAATTTTAAAAAAGGATTACGCCCCGTTTCATTTTTAATGAAATCAAAAAACCGGGTAAGCAGCTGCATAAGGAAAACCTTGTCTTCCCTATTTAGTACATATTCAAGAATTCCGGCGTTAAGAATAATTTTTTCAAATAATCCTTGTATGGTAAGGTTAGATGCATCTGAAATTAATTGCTCTATGACCTGACTCATTTTTTTTAACCCGGCACTTACTCCCTGGTCAAACAGATCTTTAGGAGGTTTATTAGCTCTGTCATACATAAGTTTTCTTATGGACGCTTGTTCATCTTTATATTTCAACTTATCAGTTTCAACTGAAAGTTTGGCAATTTCAATTGGTGGAATCTTATAAAAATCAAAATGCAGAATTTCAAAAAGCATTCTGTCGCCCCCATATGGTATATCATGCTCAGCATTCAGGTAACGGAGAATTTCAATCACTTTTTTTATAAAAATATTTTCCAATAAGTTTATACTCCGCTTGCTGTAAAACGGAATATTCTTCAACCTGAAATAATTTGC
>JAYUTS010000333.1:0-4991 GCA_043754995.1 Chitinophagaceae bacterium | reverse complement strand
GTATGTGAAGGAAACTTTCATGGCAGAACAAGTACAGTAATTTCTTTTAGTACTGATCCTGCTTCAAAAGAAAATTTTGGCCCGTACATGCCAGGCTTTGAAGTAATACCTTACAATGATCTTGCGGCATTAGCACATGCGCTTACCGATAAAAATGTTGCAGGGTTTCTGGTAGAACCCATCCAGGGAGAAGCCGGGGTTGTACTTGCTGACGATCAATATCTTTCTAAGGCCCGCCAGTATTGTACTGATGCCAATGTACTTTTTATAGCAGATGAAATACAGACAGGTCTTGGAAGAACGGGTAAAATGCTTTGTTGTGAACATGAAAATGTTGTTCCTGATATTCTAATTCTTGGCAAAGCATTAAGTGGTGGTACAATGCCTGTAAGTGCTGTATTAGCCAATGACGATATCATGCTTACCATTAAACCGGGTGAACATGGCAGCACTTATGGAGGCAATCCACTTGCCTGTCATGTTGCAATTGCTGCATTAAAGATTTTGAAAGATGAACAACTGGCTGAACGTGCAGAAATACTGGGACAACAATTAAGAGATGAATTAATTGCACTCAACTCTTCTTTCATCAGTTTGGTAAGAGGTAAAGGTTTGCTCAACGCCATCATCATCAAGCACCACAACCCTGAAGCAGCATGGGATCTTTGTATGGAAATGAAAGAACATGGTTTATTGGCCAAGCCAACACATGGCGATAAAATACGTTTAGCCCCACCGTTAGTGATCAGCAAAGAACAGATCAGTGAATGTGTGGAGATAATCAGGAAGAGTTTGCAAGCATTGCGGTAAATCAGGTAGCCGGTAGCCGATAGTTAGTAGCCAAATACACTTAGCGACTGACTATGGGCTATCTACTTATGGCTATCGGCTGATAGAGAACCCTTATTTTTGCAGCTCAATTACAAGAAAGCATGAGTGAAGAGAAAAGTTTAAACTTTATTGAAGTGATCATTGAAGAAGATCTGAAGAATGGGAAATACAAAACCATCCTTACCCGTTTTCCTCCGGAACCAAACGGTTATTTACATATTGGTCATGCAAAAAGTATTTGTCTCAATTTTGGATTGGGGCTGAAATATAACGGCTCTACCAATCTTCGCTTTGACGATACCAATCCTGTTACAGAAGAAACAGAATATGTTGACAGCATCAAAGAAGATATTAATTGGCTGGGTTTTAACTGGGCTAATGAATTTTATGCGTCTGATTATTTTGAACAGCTTTATGGTTTTGCAATCAGTTTGATTGAAAAAGGATTGGCCTATGTTGATGATAGCAGCAGCGAACAGATTGCAAAAGAAAAAGGGACACCCACACAACCGGGAACCCGTAATCAATATAGTGAAAGAAGCATTGAAGAAAACCTTCAACTGTTTGCAGAGATGCGTGCAGGAAAATATAAGGATGGAGAAAAGGTACTGCGTGCAAAAATTGATATGGAAAGTTCCAATATGCATTTGCGTGACCCCCTGCTCTATCGTATTAAACATGCTCATCATCATCGCACTGGCGATGCATGGTGCATCTATCCCATGTATGATTTTGCACATGGGCAAAGCGACTCCATTGAAAACATCACACACTCTATTTGCACATTAGAATTTATTCCGCACCGTCCGTTATATGATTGGTGTATTGAACAACTGGAGATATTTCCATCGAAACAATATGAGTTTGCACGATTGAATCTGAATTATACCATCATGAGCAAACGGAAGTTGTTGCAACTGGTAAATGAAAATCATGTTACAGGTTGGGACGATCCACGTATGCCCACCATCAGTGGTTTACGCCGCAGAGGTTATACAGCAGAAAGCATCCGTGAGTTTTGTGATAAGATTGGTGTAGCCAAAAGAGATAACCTTATTGAATTTGGATTGCTGGAGTTTTGCATCCGTGAACACCTTAATAGAATTGCATTGAGAAGGATGGTGGTGTTCAATCCCATCAAACTCATCATTACTAATTATCCTGAAGGACAAACCGAACAATTAAGTTCAGAAAATAATCCCGAAGATGCAGGTGCCGGTTCAAGAGAACTTCCATTCAGTCGTGAAATATTTATTGAAGCAGATGATTTTATGGAAGTGCCGCCGAAGAAATTTTTCCGTCTTGCACCGGGACAAAAAGTACGTTTGAAAAGCGCTTACATTATTCAATGCGATGAAGTAATAAAAGATGTCAACTTCAACATCATTGCTATTCATTGCAGCTATATCCCTGAAAGTAAAAGCGGAAGTGATACATCCGGATTAAAAGTGCAGGGCACCTTGCATTGGGTAAATGCTGCTGATGCTGTTGAAGTGGAAGTAAGAGAATATGACCGCTTGTTCAAAGTTGAAAATCCTGCAAGTGAAGAAGGCGACTTTAAAGATTATATTAATCCTGATTCCTTAAAAGTTGTAACCGGTTATGCAGAGCCTGCCATTAAAGATGCAACTCAAACAGACCGTTTCCAGTTTATGCGGAAAGGATATTATTGTTTAGATAAAGACACGACTTCTGATAAATTCATCTTCAACCGCACTGTTTCATTAAAAGATGCATGGGCGAAGGAAGCGAAGAAAGGATAAATGTTGTCTGTCCATCCGAAAGGTGACTGTACAACATGAAAAAAAAAAAATTATAACAAAAATTCGATGACTGTTCATCCGCCAGTTGGCGGATGAACAGTCATCGGTTAAAACACCCCGGCCGACGTGCCGTCAGACGGGGCAGCCGTTAATGACTTATTGTTTCCAGCGCCTGTGGATCATGTTTGTGTCTGAACATCAAACCAAATGCTACCGCCACTACCAATGAATAAATAGCGAACGCAAGCCAGATACCATGCCAGTCTTTTGATCCATTGGGGAGGATATAATAGTTGTCAATTAAATATCCGCTGATCTTACTTCCAAGAAACGCTCCTACTCCATTTGTCATCATCATAAACAAACCTTGTGCACTTGATCGTATTTTGGAATCAGTTGTTGTTTCAACAAACAATGAACCGGAGATATTAAAGAAGTCAAAAGCCATTCCATATACAATACAGGATAAAACAATCATCCATAATCCATCTGCAGGATTACCATAAGCAAACAATCCAAAACGTAACACCCATGCAAACATGGAGAATAACATTACTTTCTTAATACCATATTTGCGGAGGAAAAAAGGAATAGTGAGAATAAACAATGTTTCTGAAATTTGAGAGATGGACATGATGATGGTTGAATACTTTACAACCAATGAATCAGCATATGCAGGAATCAAACTGAAATCATTCAAATAAGAATCACCATACATATTTGTGAGTTGTAAAGCAGCACCCAGAAACATCGAGAAAATAAAGAACAAGGCCATCTTGTAATTTGCAAACAACTTAAATGCATTCAATCCTAATTGTTCAATGAGTGATGCATCTTTGGAAATTGTTTTTTGTGGAGGGCATTTGGGCAATGTAAAGGAATAGATGCCTAATAAAATAGCGAAGATGGCGGCAATCACAAACTGGTTGGCGTTTGCTTTGCTCCCCGTAAGATTAGTAACCCACATGGCCGCAATAAAACCAATGGTTCCCCACACACGAATGGGTGGAAACACTTTTATCACATTGTAATGGTTGTTTTTTAAAATGGTATAGGCAATTGAATTAGATAAAGAAATGGTAGGCATATAAAAGATCATTGCTGCGAAAATGACATAATAAAGTGTATCAGGATCGTTCACCTGCGGTACAAAAAAGAGAACAACACCATAAAGTATATGCAGGATACCATACAGCTTTTCTGCATTCAGCCATTTATCAGCAATGATGCCGGCTAAAGCAGGCATAAACAAAGAAGAAAGTGCAAGGGTAGAAAAAATTGCGCCGAATTGTGCCCCCGTCCAGCCTTTGGCGTTAAAACAGTATGTGCCAATTGTAATGAGCCATGCACCCCAAACAAAAAACTGTAAAAAACTCATCACTGTAAGACGCAACTTTATACTCATCAGAATAAATTTGGTTTGAAAAGGAAAGATAATTGTTTTTGCAGAACAACAATAGTTAACTGTTCATAGTTTATCCTCCTGCAAGGCAGCGTTTGAACAGGAAGAAACTGTCTTGTTTTAAACATCCATTTTTTAAGTCTTGTTCGTACATTCACAGTCTTAACAACAGCTATGCAGATTTTGAAAGGCATTTTCATTCTACCATTCTTATTGGCATTAACGGTTACAGCATCGGCCCAAAAACAAAAAGCAGTTACGCCCCCTGTTCAGCAAAGCAGCTTTCAGCGATGCGGTACACAAACAGTGATGGATGAACTGATGAAAAAATATCCATCACTTAAAAAAGAAATGGAGCTCAACAGGCAACGCACATTGCAGGCATATGAGCAACTCAGCAATACCCTTCGCCCCAATATAACTTATACCATACCGGTAGTGGTACATATTGTAATGAGCAACCCCGGCACCATTACCGATGCACAGGTGCAATCGCAATTAGATGTATTGAATGAAGATTATGCAGGGTTAAATGCTGACTCAACAAGGATACCTGCAGCCTTCAAACCATTTTATGGTAAAAGTAATTTACGTTTTTGTCTGGCAAAGAGAGATACCAAAGGCGATGCAAGTAATGGCATTGTTCGGGTTACCTCCTCCACCACGTCTGTTCCCGGTTTAAGTGATCCTGTAAAATTTACCTGTAATGGCGGAAGTGATGCATGGGATCCAACCAAATATCTCAACATCTGGGTTTGTGTGATGCCATCCGGATTTTTAGGTTATTCTTTTTTTGCCTCCGATCCGCTTTCAGCGGTACCATTGCCTGAAAGAGGTTTTGTAAACAGCTTTCGATCTTTCGGCAGAGGCGGTACGGCACAAGCTCCTTTTAATCTGGGACGAACAGCCACACATGAAATTGGTCACTTCTTTGATCTCAATCATATCTGGGGGCCTAACAATTGCGATGGCACGCAAAACTGCACTGATGATGA
>JAYUTS010000332.1:0-11833 GCA_043754995.1 Chitinophagaceae bacterium | reverse complement strand
CTTTTATCAAAGGAATAGGAAAGTTGACTGTTTCAGCTACAATGCGAAACAGTTCATCTTCTGCAATTTCACTACCAACATACGGCTTGATAATACGATATGCAATTTCTTCATTGCTGATTGATTCAATATTGTTGATGAGTTCCTGATCGACCTGTGGAATGGTTTCAGGAAAATACAATCCTGTATCTGGCGCTTGTCCAAGTATGGTTGCTTCTTTAAACGAGGCAATGGGTGATTGTTTATTTAAACTATAGTAATTCAATTTGAAAATTTGTTGACCTGTCTGCCGACAGGCAGGTTTGAAAATGGATGATGGGAAAACATCGTACTTCTTACATCGTACTTCTTACATCGTACTTCGAACATCATTAACCACTTCCACCCCTTTTTTATTAATCGTTGTAACATATGTTTTAAAATCAATTCCCAACCGGGTGAAGATGTCTTTCATGATCAGCTCTACATCTTCTGCAATGGATTCTTCTTTACTCAACATAAAAATAGAAGGTCCGCTTCCGGAAATACCACCGCCTAATGCACCCGCTTCTTTGCTTTTGGTTTTGATTTCATCAAAGCCAGGAATTAAAATACTTCGAACAGGCTCGATGATTACATCTTCCAGGCTTCTTCCAATCAGATCTGTATCGCCTTTTTCAAAACCTGCAACAAGACCGGCAATATTGCCCCATTGTTTAATGGCATCTTTCAGTAATACTTCTTTACGCAAAATTTGCCGGGCATCACTTGTCTTTACTTCAATCTGTGGATGAACAACGGTTACAAACAATACAGGTGCATTCAGTTGAATAATATCCAACGGATGAATAGAACGGATCAATGTAACACCTCCCAAGATGCAAGGCGTAATATTATCAGCATGCTTTACACCACTCGCCAGCTTTTCGCCATTCATGGCAAATTGCACCAGCTCTTCTGTTGAAAAAATATTTCCTAATAAACGATTGGCTGCAACAGCAGCACCTGCAGCGCTTGCTGCACTGGAGCCTAAACCACTGCCTGGCTTGATGTGTTTTTCAATCTCCACTTCAAATCCAAACTGGTTGTTCATCTTTTCCATGATGGATAATAACACCACACCTGCCACATTTCTTTCTGCTTCAGTTGGAAGATTATACGCATCCTTATTAGTGATGATTACTTTGGGTTCATCAATCAACTTCAGTTTCATGATATCGCAGGGCTTTGTTAAAGCCATCCCCAAAATATCAAAACCGCAAACAAGATTGGCAACTGTTGCCGGGCATGAAACAGTGAGCCCCCCCGCCCCTGAAGGGGAGCTTGTAACACTCTGATTTAACTTATCACTCAAACTCATTTTATATGTTTAAGATTATAAACAATCATTTGGGGTTGGTGGCTATATTGCTCTTAAAATATCTGCAAATACACCGCTTGCAGTTACTTCAGCACCGGCACCTGCACCTTTCACAACCATGGGTTGTTCTTTATAACGATCGCTATAAAACAGCACCACATTATCTTTTCCATACAAATGATACAGATCATGTTGTGGTGGAATATGCTGCAATCCTACTGAAGCAACTCCATCATTAAAGCTGGCAACAAATTTTAATTTGCAATTTTCTGCTTTCGCTTTTTCATAAATTGCTTTGAAATGTGCTTCCTCTTTTTTCATGGCCTCATAAAAATCGGCCACCGTTCCTTTCATGCAACTTTCCGGTAAGAATCCATTACAGGAAATCTCTTCCATTTCCATTGGTACACCGGCTTCCCTTGCCAGGATGAGAATTTTACGCATCACATCCGTTCCACTTAAATCCAAACGTGGATCAGGTTCAGTATATCCTTCATCCTGTGCCTGTTTCACTACATCTGCAAACAGTTTTGTGCCATCATAGTTATTGAAAACAAAATTAAGGGTGCCGCTTAATACCGCTTCCATTCGATGAATACTGTCACCGCTTCGCATCAGATCATTCAATGTACCAATGATGGGTAAACCTGCCCCCACATTTGTTTCAAATAGAAAAGGCGCATTGTATTCACCGGAAAGATGTTTCAGTTTTTTGTAATTGCTGAGTTGCGAAGAGGCTGCCACTTTATTACAGGCAACAACTGCAATACTTTTTTCAAGTAATAAATGGTATGTATCAGCTATGCCTGCATTTGCTGTTACGTCAACAAAAACGGAGTTTCGTAGATTTTTATAAATAATGGATTGAATAAATTGTTGCAGGTTGGCAGGTTCTCCTTTTCCCAATGATGCTTCCCAGCTATTGAGATCAATACCGCTTTCATTAATGAGCATTTGACGGCTGTTGCTGAGCCCGGTAACGTTTACCTGCAAACGCAGATGTTGTTCCAGAAATGATCGTTGTTTAATTAATTGTGCTATTAATTTCTTACCTACATTGCCGGTGCCAACAATAAATAAGTTGATTTGTTTTTTGGTGGTTTCAAAAAATTCTTCATGCAAAACGTTTACTGCCTTACGTACATCTGATGTTAGAACAACAGCCGAAATATTCCGCTCTGTTGAACCCTGTGCAATGGCACGGATGTTTACACCATTGCGTCCCAATGCAGAAAACATTCTTCCGCTGATGCCGGTGTGGTGACGCATCTGATCACCGACTAATGCAACAATGGAAAGATGCTGTTCAATTTGAAGTGGTTCTACTTTTTCTGATGCAATTTCATATTCAAAGGTTTTATCAACTGCTTCCTTTGCTTTAAGCGCCAATGCAACATCAACCCCAACACAAATAGAATGTTCAGATGAACCTTGTGTTATGAGGATCACATTGATTTGTGCATTGGCCAACGCAGCAAATAAGCGACTGCTGAAACCGGGAATGCCAACCATGCCACTTCCTTCGAGACTAAGTAATGCCAACGAATTAATACTTGAAATACCGGTTATTATATTTGAGGATTCAGATTTGTTTTCAATCACTGTTCCATGATCGGCTGCTGCAAATGTGTTCTTGATCCAAACCGGAATATTTTTATTCAACACGGGTTGAATGGTTGGCGGATAAATAACTTTTGCCCCAAAGTGCGAAAGCTCCATCGCCTCCTGGTAAGAAATAGAAGGAATGATCCGGGCATTGAGCACCCATCGGGGGTCAGCAGTCATCATACCGCTCACATCGGTCCATATTTCCAATGCAGTTGCATCAACAGCACCTGCAAGAATTGCGGCTGTATAATCTGATCCGCCACGACCCAATGTAGTGGTGATATTATTTGCATCAGCGGCAATAAAACCGGGAATAACAAATAATTTTTCTGACTGATCTTTTAGATAATCATTGACCTGTTGATTGGTTACAGCAAAATCAACTGCAGCGTTACTGAAATTGGAATTTGTACAAATCAATTCTCTTGCATCTTTCCAAAGAGATGTTGATCCGTTTGTATTGAAAGCAGCATTGATGATGGTTGATGAAAGCAGTTCACCATAACTCATCAGTTTATCTTTTGTACGAAGCGATGATTCACCCAGCAAAAAAATGCCGTTGCAGATATCTTCAATTTCATTGCAGTATTTTTTTACCATGCTCAGCACACTGCTTTGCTGCTGCACGGGAATCAATGCTTTTACAGTATCCAGGTGCCGTGTTTCCAGTTGCTTCAAAATGTCTTTATAAGATTCGTCTGATGCGGAAGCTTTGGTTCCGCAGTTGAGCAAGAGATCGGTTGTACCGCTCATGGCGCTTACCACAACAATGACTGAAGATTCATTCAGTTTGTTTTTTACAATGTCAACAACCTGTTTAATTGCATCTGCACTTCCCATAGAAGTACCGCCAAATTTTAAAACCAGCATATTCATGAAGATAAACGTTTAATAAAAAAGAGAATTCCTTTGTTCAAACAGCAGCTTTTGCCCGGGGGATAATATGAAAATGTACAATCCGCTTAGCGGATCGTAGTAGTTGTAATAGTAATTGTGCCAGCTATTGCTGACAAAGCGGAGGATATATGTACAACCTGTTTCATGAGGCCACAAGATAAACACGAAGCATCATGCAACAAGCGTTAGTTTAATATAATTTTTGGAGCATACTAAAAGAGCTGCATTCAGCAGCTCTTTTACATAAAATAATACATCAATTATTCAACAATGAATTTTGATGTATAAACTGTTTTTGAAGCACTGTTTATCACTTTTACCAGGTATAAACCTTTGGTGATTGTTTGCTGTAACTCAACTCCTTCGTATTGGCCGGGCCCGTTGATCGTTACTGTTTTGTTCAATAAAATTTTTCCTGAAAGATCCATCACCTGTATGTGATGAACACCGGTACCTGTTTCTTCAAAGTTTAAATGGAAACGATATTCTGTTACCGGGTTGGGATACAGGGCAATTTTTTGATTGGTTAAAGCAAAAGGAGAATTACCTGTTATATATTGTCCTTTGTTAATGGCAGGACGTTTGGCAAGATTGGCGCTTGCCAAATCAGAAGCATTGATATATTGATCTTTGCTGAAAGCCAGTTTTGCATCGAGTGTTTCCAGATCAAGATAGTAGTAAGGTTGATTGCCAAAGCTGCAACTAACTATTACTCTTCCTTCCTGGTCAGCAGCCGAACCATTTACATGAAACCCTTCGGGTAATCCTTTAATGACACCCATATAGGTTGCAATTCTTTCATCGGGATCAAACTTAAACACATGCCTGTTATGTGAAATCAGAAACAGGTTGCCATCAGTACCTGCTACCATATCGCCACCCCAACTGCTGCATTGGCTGTGTACCGATACGCTAGTGTTTGATGCAGCATCAACAAGATTGCCAAGATCAGTTATTTTGGGTTCTTTGCCGGTTGTAAAACGAAACAGGTGATTACCATCATTGGTTAATGCATATCCATATTTATCTGCAGCTATCACCATTCTTGTAATATGATTGGCAGCATCATCTAAATTGAGTTGACTTAATACCGGTGAACGAAGTGAATAGAAATTTGGAGAAGCCGGCTGACGTACATCGGCCCAACGTAATTCAGGAATACGCATGGGAATAAAAAAGAATTGCTGATATCTGCCATCATAAGCTGCAGCAGCAACCATGGTGGAAGTTGGAAAGGGTTCTATGCCGTTGGTTATTCTTGCAACAGTTGCATTCGAAGAAACATCAACCATCGGTTTTTTTTGAACGCTGGGATCAAAAACAGTTTGCACCACTTCTCCTTTTTGTGCATTCATCATTTGAATGTTCATCCATTTGGTTTGATTTTCAGGCGAACTGATGACATAAATCATAGAAGAACGTTGAGCAACTAATGTGGCAAGAGAAAACAGAAAAAAAACGGGGAGTAAAATTTTCTTTTTCATAATCAGTGTTTTTGAATGGTAGAAGTTACAACCTATTTTCACCAATTCAAAGCTGCTGACATTACAATTTTATGAACGGTTAAAAAAAAGCGCCTGTTTATTTGCCCATAGAGCTCAGTGCTTTTTTTACGGTGCCATGTATAAGCAGCAGATCTTTAGCTTCATCATAATTGCTGAGGCCACTTTGTAACATCAGCATCTTTACACCCCGGTCGATTAATTTTTCA
Organism: Chitinophagaceae bacterium; assembly: GCA_043754995.1. Classification (GTDB taxonomy): domain Bacteria; phylum Bacteroidota; class Bacteroidia; order Chitinophagales; family Chitinophagaceae; genus Lacibacter. Next base: position 6,278 of record JAYUTS010000332.1, on the reverse strand, counting down.
TTGCTGAGCTGCATATTCACCATGCGGTTATCCTCCACCCTTCCTAATTGAATCATGACAGAGGTAGAGATCATATTCAATACCAGCTTTTGTGCTGTTCCGCTTTTCATCCGGGTGCTGCCTGTAACAAATTCAGGACCAACAATCACTTCAATGGGATAATCTGCCGCAGCACTTACAGGTGAATTGGGGTTGCAACTGATACTGCCTGTTACTATATTTTGTTTACGGCACTCTTCCAGGGTTGCTATTACATAAGGTGTGGTGCCACTTGCTGCTATACCAATGACCACATCTTTTTCTGATATATTTTGTTCCTGTAAATCTTTCCACCCTTCTTCCCTGCTGTCTTCAGCAAATTCTACCGCATTGGTAATTGCTTTTTCACCTCCTGCAATAATACCAATCACTAAACCATAAGGAACACCGTATGTTGGCGGACATTCACTTGCATCCAGTATTCCCAACCGGCCACTTGTTCCGGCACCGATATAAAATAACCTGCCACCCATCAGCATCTTATCTGTAATGGCTGCAACTAAAGGTTCTATTTGCGGAATTGATTTTTCAACTGCTGCAGGAACAATACTGTCTTCCTTGTTTATGTTCTGCAACAAATCCAAAACACTCATTTCATCTAAGTGACGATAATTCGATTCCTGTTCAGTGATTCGTATAAATTGATCTGACATAATAATTGATTAACTGTGATATTCAATTAAACCCTGCATAGGATTCTTTATAATTTTTCCCAACTGCAGTTCATATGAATGACATAAGCTTTTCAATATATCTCTGAAAGCATATGCCACTCCTCCTGTAAAATGTAAAGGATATAACCAGCTTTCACGGTACTTATACAAATGGTTATAGAAAAATTCATTGAGCGAATCTTCAATAATATTTTCTACCATATAATGTCCACGGTTCTCCGTGAGGAATAAAGCAAATGAAGCCATATAGCGGTTGGGCAAAGCCTGGCGATATACATGATCCAGAATTTCCAAACGATCAGTATTGTATTTAGCCTGGAATTTCGCCATCAGCTCTTCATCAAAGGTTTTATACAAAAAATGCTGAATTACTTTACGACCAAGAAAAGCACCGCTTCCTTCATCACCCAAAACATACCCAAGACCGGGACTATTTTTTACAATTCGGGTTCCATTAAAATAACAGGAGTTTGATCCTGTTCCTAAGATACAGGCAACTCCTTTTTCATGGCCGCACAAGGCTTTGGCAGCGCCCATTAAATCATGATCTACCACTATTTTTTTAGTGGCAGGAAATACCTCTTTTAATGCTTTTTTTACATTTCTTACATTTTGCGGACTACTGCAACCTGTTCCATAAAAAAAGATTTCAGCAATTTTTTCAGTTTTCAACTTTGGTTTCAATTCCTTTTGCAGCATTTTTACAATTTGCTCAGTCGTCATGAGGTAAGGGCTGATACCCTGTGTAAACATGATCTTCTTCTTCTTTCCTTTCAACAAACACCACTCTGCTTTAGTGGCTCCGCTATCTGCTATTAGTTTAATAGAACTCATACCGTTATTAAGTTTTTCGGGCCTTTGCTGTAAATTATTAACATTGAAACAAAAGCGACAAGGCAATATGCTTTATTTTCATGAGATTTGCAGCTCTTTTATATGAACTTATTTGCATGAATCAAAAGAAAGTACAAGTTTGGTTGCCCGTTCTCCTGTCTGTTGCCCTTATGATCGGGATGTTTTTTGGCTATAAACTCAAAGATAATATGGGTGCATATGGCCCTTCTTTTTTCGGGAAATCGCAAAGAACCTCTTTACAGGAAATTTTTGAGCTCGTAAAACAGAAATATGTTGATACCGTAAATGTTGATTCACTTGGATATTTTGCTATCCAGGATGTGCTCAACCAGCTCGATCCGCATTCAGTTTACATTCCACCGCAGCAGGTACAACTCGTAAATGAAGATATGCAGGGAAATTTCCAGGGCATTGGCATCGAGTTTGGAATGATTGATGACACGGTACATGTAATGATGGTGATGGCAAAAGGCCCGGCAGCAGAAGCAGGTTTGCAGGCAGGCGATCAGATCATCAGTGCCGATGATTCAATTGTATCTGGTAAAAAAAGGGGTTATGAAGATATCCGTAAATTTTTTCGGGGGCCTAAGGGTACAATTCTAAAAATCATGACCCTTCGTGATGGTCAGTCAAAACAAATCAGCATACAACGTGGTATCATACCTGTTAAAAGTATAGAAGCTGCTTATATGATTGAACCCGGAACGGCCTATATCAGGCTCAATAAATTTTCAAGTACTACTTACGAAGAGTTTATGCAAAACATGGAGCGTTTGCAAAAAGAAGGAATGAAAAAGTTGATCCTTGATTTACGTGGAAACGGTGGAGGAATGCTGGATGATGCTGTACAGATTGCTGATGAATTTTTGAGTGGTACCAAAGAAATCGTTTATACCGAAGGCAAATCATATCCCCGTCAAAATTATTTGGCCCGTCGTCCGGGTTTGTTTGAAGAAGGAAAACTGATCTTATTGATTGACGAAGGTTCTGCATCTGCAAGCGAAGTATTGGCGGGAGCTTTACAGGATTGGGACAGGGCAATGATTATTGGCCGCCGTTCTTTTGGTAAAGGATTGGTACAGGAACAATTCAATTTAAGTGATGGCAGCGCCATCCGCTTAACGGTTTCCCGGTATTACACACCTATTGGCCGCAGTATTCAAAAGCCTTATGTAAGGGGCAACAATGATCATTACAAAAATGAAGTAACTGAACGTTATTCAAACGGCGAATTATTTCATGGCGACTCGTCTGCACATAACGGTAAAAAATATAAAACAAAAGGAGGCAGACCAGTGTATGGTAGCGGAGGTATTTCACCTGATCTGTATGTACCTGTTGATTCATCGGATCTTTTACCAAAAGAAAAAAAGTATTTGTACAGGGAAACGATCAGTAATACAGCTTACTATTATTTTCTGCAAAACAAAAACAGTTTGCTGAAATTGAAAAGCCCGGATGAATTAAATAAAACAATTGCAAGTGACCCTGCAAGCTGGCAATTTTTGAAAACAAAAGCATTGAAAGATTCTATTCATATTGAAAGCCTGCCTGTAAAACAACAACAACTGTTGGGCCAATACTTCCTGTCCATGCTTGGAAGACAGCTCTGGCATAATGAGGGATATGTAAGAATGAAGAACATGAACGACCCACTCATTAAAAAAGCGTTGGAAGAGATTCGAAAATAAAAACATCACAATATAAAAAATGGCCTCGTTTACCGATGCCATTTTGTTGTAATACCGACGAGACAAATTAAATAGTCAAATCAATTTAGTCGATATTCAATGTCTGTAGGTATTACACCGGATTAATTGGGATTAATTTATAAATCCATTTGGTATAATAAGGTTGATGGTTGATATTGCTGGTTTATTCTTTATCGAGTGTTTGTTTTTTTTCTATCCAGTAAGAAGTGATCAAACCCAACCCTCCGCAAATTCCCAACAAAGAGAAATACATCACGGGATTGTCATCATCAATATGCAATACATAATTGTGCATGATATAAGCCAGGAACAATCCTAAACCGGCACCCACAAGCAACAATCCCCATTTAAGATTGCGATAAGGTGCAGGGCGGTTTGCAAATTCTTTGGGGTTCATTCCTTTTTCGATCATTGACATGTTTTCACGGTTGCGTAAATAAAACAGACCAAAGAGCATTGCCATACCGCCAAGAGGAACCAATATTGCTATTAAAAATTCTCCGTTCATAAATAAGGTTTTATTGTTTTAAAATGTGTTCTGCATCTATGACAACGGCAGAAATGATTCGGTTACACGCCAGGAGTATTTTTTTTCAATTGCCGGCCGAATATTTTTTACACCTTTATAGTTGGTAATGTAACCTGTCTTGAAGCGGCAGCGTCTAAACTGGCAGTTATGCATGTTGGTCCATCGGATAAAGAAATCATTACCCTGGTTTTACAGGGTGAACAAAAAGCGTACGAGGTGTTGGTCACCAAGTACCAGTCTTTTGTATTTACGATGGCCTTTCGTTACACAAGGAACAGGGAAGATGCTGAAGAACTGGCTCAAAGTGCATTTGTAAAAGCTTATCGTTGTTTGAGTGATTACAGAGGTGATGCTAAATTCAGCACATGGCTTTATACGATTGTGAGTTCATTGTGTTTAACGTTTTTGAGAAAAAAGAAATTGACCATTCATTCATTAAATCATGAGGCGGTGTTTGATGTGGCTGATCGTGTGGATTCAGGCATGCGGGCCAATATCGTTGAAGAAAAATCAAAGATCAAATTAGTGAATGATGCAATTGCGTTGTTGAACCCGGATGATGCAAAAGTGCTGACTTTATTTTATAAAGGCGATCAATCCCTGGAGGAAATTGGTTTGATCATGGGTATTGAACCTAATAATGCTAAAGTAAAACTGCATCGTGCCAGGCAAAGGCTGAAAGAAAAGATGCAGCAGTATTTTGCAGTGGAAGTAGAAGAATATATTCAATCTTAAAAACCTATTTTTATGTTGATGCAGCAAGTGGAAGAACAAATATGGAGTTATATTGACGGCAAGGCCAGTCAACAGGAAGTGCTGTTTGTTGAAAATATGATTGCAACAGATCTTCTCTGGCGCAACAAGTACAAAGAACTGCTGGAAGTAAATCAGTTGCTTAAAACAGATATGGAACTGGAGCAACCTTCCATGCGTTTCAGCAAAAATGTAATGGAACAGATTGTTGGTTTGCAACCAGCTAAAGCCACGGTAAAATATATCAATAAAAATATCATCCGCAGTATTGCCGCTTTTTTTATTTTAACTATTACAGGTTCTCTTATCTATACTTTTACAACAGTTGAATGGGTATCAGCAAGCGGAGCTTCACCTCTCCCATTCGATCTGAATAAATTAAACCCCGGACAATTAAATTTCAGCAAGCTCCTGAGCAGTACATGGATCAATATCATCCTCATGGTGAATGTTGTATTGGGATTGATGTTGCTGGATAATTACCTGCGCCGTAAGAAAAGATCATCTGTTGAAAATTGAATACAGCAATAAGATATAGTTATTGTATCATCGCTAAAAGTATCTCTGCTTTACAAATCGTAACTTTGTTGCAACTCCGAAAAACCGGACAACAAATATGGATATCAAAAATAATATACTTGAAACCATTGGCAACACGCCTTTGATCCGTTTAAATAAGGTAACCAAAAATTTCCCCTGCGAAGTTGTGGCCAAAGTTGATTATTTCAATCCAGGCAATTCCATCAAAGACCGTATGGCTTTAAAGATGATTGAAGTAGCTGAGCAGGAAGGTAAACTGAAACCCGGCGGAACAATCATCGAAGGCACCAGCGGCAACACAGGCATGGGACTGGCATTGGCAGCAGTAGTAAAGGGATATAAATGCATTTTTGTAACAACCGATAAACAATCAAAAGAAAAAGCTGATATACTTAAGGCAGTTGGAGCCGAAGTAATTGTTTGCCCCACCAATGTATTGCCTGATGATCCGATGAGTTATTACAGTGTAGCTGCAAGATTGGCGAAAGAAGTTCCTAACTCGTATCATATGAATCAGTATGATAATCTTGCTAACCGGTTGGCACATTATGAAACAACAGGCCCGGAGATATGGAAACAAACAGATGGCAAAATCACGCATCTTGTTTGTACAGCCGGTACAGGTGGTACCATTGTGGGCACTGCAAAATATTTAAAAGAACAAAATTCAAACATACAAATATGGGCCATTGATGTATATGGTTCATTGCTCACCAAATATTTCCGCACCGGTGAAATTGATATGAATGAAGTGCACCCATATATCAGCGAAGGCTTTGGTGAAGATTTTGTACCAAAGAATTATGATATGAGTGTAATTGATCATTTTGAACAGGTAACAGATAAAGATGGAGCTATCATGGCACGCAAACTGGCAAAAGAAGAGGGTTTATTTTGCGGTTATAGTGCCGGCAGTTGTATCCAGGGTTTATTGCAATTAAAAGATCGTTTAAAGAAAGATGACCTGGTGGTTTGTATTTTTCATGACCATGGCAGCAGGTATGTAGGCAAAATCTATAATGATCAATGGATGATGGAACGGGGATTTCTTGATGTAAAAACATTCAAAGACCTGGTTTCATCCCGTTCACACAATCGCCTTATTAGTATTGAGCCAACACATACGGTTGCGGAAGCTGTTGAATTGATGAAGAAATATGATATAGAACAAATACC
>JAYUTS010000331.1:0-5013 GCA_043754995.1 Chitinophagaceae bacterium | reverse complement strand
GCCAGAATAATTCATGATTATAATGTCCGCCGCCATTATTGCGGAGCTTGGCAGAATATTTTGATATACTGCTGAAATTATTTTCCAATGGCTTACTCCTATCAATACCCTCTGCTTTTGCTGCATCGTTTACATTGGTTGCATAAGCTGCTGCATGTTTACTGTAATGAATTTCCATGGTCATGGCATCAATAAACGGTTCAAGCGAATTATATGCATAGGGTAGTGCTGTTTGTTCAAAACCAATGAATGCTGCATTGTTACCCAATACTTTTGCCGGCGTACAACCTGCCAATAAATCTCCCCCTATCATTCCTGCTACCGAAATTGCTGCGGTTGTTTTGGCTGATTGATGAAGGAATCTGCGGCGTGAAATGTTTTTCGGCATATAAAATAATTTGAATAGTTAAGTTACAACCAAATTTGGTCAGCTCATTTTGTTTTCTCTTTCAGAAAACGGTTGAGCTTTACTTTGCGCAGTGTTCTGTAATAAAACTCAGCATTGAAAATAGTTGAATCCTGCATGGCTTTCCAGGTAAGGAAAACACCAAAAGGAACAAGGATCATGGTAGAAAGCCACATGCCGGCAAAAGGCAGGAGCACATCTTCTTTTACTAATTTTTCGCCACTGGTGTTGGTAATATGAAAAGCAATAAAAAATAATACGGAAATAACTAAAGGCAAACCCAATCCTCCTTTACGGATGATGGATCCAAGGGGTGCTCCAATTAAAAACAATACAATACATGCAAACGACAATGTAAACTTGCGGTGGCGTTCCGTTTTATGCAACCTGATTTGCCTTTGCTGTTCAAGATAATCGTAGGTTAAAAAATCAACCTGGTTCTTCAGCCCGGCCATTTTTGATGTTAAAGCACTGAAAACATTTTGTTTCAGGCTGTCGGGTATGAATGCTTCAATGGTTTTAATTTTTGTTTGAAGCGGGTTGCTTTTTTTCCAAACACTATCTGGAATGGATTTGTATGGAAGTAAAGAACTGATTTCACGTTCCGTTTTTTTAGAATTAGTAGTACTCATTTTTTTTAAAGAATCAACTACAGTTGTGAGCTGGTTTAAGCTCAGCATCTTGTAATAGTTTTTAAAAGTAGAGTCTGCTGTTTTTGTAAGTTTAAAAGAACTCAGGTCAAACACTTTCTTATATTCTTTAAAACCCAGCCGGTAATAATCTGTTTCAATGGTGCCGGGATTTCCCTTTTCCTGGTAACGCCATCCGTTCTTTAAATGAAAATTTAAATACCGTTGATCGGTTGAGATGGTCATGGTGCCTTTATCTGCAAGGATCATATTATCCTGTAAGCTGTAACTGCTTTCGTAAATGACAATATTATATATAATAGAATCATTTTCCTTACGGCCAATCTTAATTGTATAACCATCTAGTTTTTTATAAAACACACCTTCTTTAATGTCGAATGCAGGTTTGGCAACACGTATATCATATAAAAGCGTCCGCATCTTTAATTCAGCAACAGGTATTACATAGTTTGCAAAAGCAAAAGCAACCAATCCAAGCAAAGCAGAGATAACTAATACGGGCCGCATAAAACGGATTAAAGGGATGCCTGCACTTTTAATAGCAACCAATTCAAAACTTTCGCCAAGGTTGCCAAAAGTCATAATGGATGAAAGTAAAATGCCAAGTGGCAATGCAAGCGGAACAAGGGTGGTACTCACAAAGGCAATAAACTGGAATAAGGTAATTGCATCAATTCCTTTTCCTACAAATTCATCAATGTATAACCAGAAGAATTGTATAACCAAAATAAACAACGCAATAAAGAATGTGGCAAGGAATGGCCCGATAAATGCTTTTATTATAAGTTTGTCTAACTTTTTAATCACTGTCATCCATTTTTTATGCCGAGTTCAGCAAATGTAAGCCTTTCAGCTTTTGAGAAAGAATTGGTAACCGATGCCAATTGGATTTTAACAAAGAACAGGATTATTCAAAAAGTATTCATTTTGTTTGGTGAGTTGAGCGAGGCTTACAAAACACATTCATTGTTGAAACAATTTCCTGATGAAGTTCTGAAAGCATCTCCCAAAATTTCAAGAGGGGAAAATTATGAAGGCCTGCCTTATGTAATGCTGGATTATCCACGTTGTTTTTCGAAGGAAGATGTTTTTGCAATCCGTACTTTTTTCTGGTGGGGGAACTACTTCAGTATTACTCTTCATGTAAAAGGGAAATATAAATTGCAGTATGAAGCCTGCATGATTGATGCAATAAAAAAGAATAAGCTGAACAATGTGTGGATGAACATTACTGAAGATGAATGGCTGCATCATTTTAACAGCGGCAACATGAAAATTGCAGAGCCCGATGATGCAAAAAAGATTGGTTCAAAAAATCTCATCAAGCTTGCTTGCAAACTTGATCTCAAAGATTGGGATGATGCAAACGAATTTCTGTTAAAGACTTTTGATCAGTACCTGCAGATGCTTGTTAATTACTGCTCCCCAAACGATGAAACAGATCTTTGATCTGGTATTCCCATAACCTGCTTTGGTCTTTGATTTCTTTTTTTTCGGCAAAATCTTTTATCACCAGAATGGTTTGATTGGAAATTTCTGTTTTCTCAATTCTGAATTCAAAAAATTCGTCCTTCTGTGAGTGTGTCCACCGGAAGCGAATAAATTTATCTAATTCTTTTTCAAGAAACTCTGCTTTGTCTTCGGAGCCATTCCAATTAAAATAATAAATACCATCCCTTTCATCAACTTTATCTGCGAACCACTCTTGTAAACCCGCAGGGGTTGCTAAAAATTCATATAAAATTCCGGGAGAACATTTAACAGGAAACTCTAACGTGTATAGAACTTTTTTAGTCATTTTTTTTCTGATTCACCACTGATAAGATGCAATAATAAAAAATTAATGGAGGATTCAAAATTTTTAATCTTTATTTCTGTTTAATCCTGATATTAATTTGTTTAAACAAAACATACTCTTTTAGTGGTAAAATCAAGCCAGACGGGGCTTTTTTTTGGCTGAACCACTTAGAAATGTTAAATTAGGATAATATTTTAAGGCATAACACCCAGGTAATGTAATGTTTTTTATTTGCGTTTCATTACACCGGGGTGTTTCTTGATCTATGAACCCAATAAAAACCAAAACCAAAGCTTATGAGCATGCGCCAACTCAAAATCACCAAGTCGATCACGAACCGTGAATCGCAAAGTCTTGAAAAGTATCTTCAGGAAATCGGAAAAGTAGAATTGATCACCCCGGAAGAAGAAGTAAAATTAGCCATCCGGATTAAACAAGGTGACCAAAGAGCATTAGACCGACTAACAAAAGCCAATCTTCGGTTTGTTGTGTCTGTAGCAAAGCAATACCAAAACCAGGGCCTCTCACTTCCTGATTTAATCAATGAAGGAAATTTAGGGTTGATCAAAGCAGCACAGCGATTTGATGAAACCAGGGGGTTTAAATTTATTTCTTATGCAGTGTGGTGGATCCGCCAGAGTGTTTTACAGGCTTTAGCTGAACAATCAAGAATTGTACGCTTACCCTTGAATAAAGTTGGGTTGACCAATCGTATCAATAAAGCCTTTTCTCAATTGGAACAGGAGTATGAGCGGGAACCTTCTACTGAAGAAATTGCCGAAGCATTGGAAATTGAAATTGAAGAAGTGGCCTCTACGTTAGGAGTAGCTTCACGACATATAAGCATGGACTCACCCATGTCCGACGGGGAAGAAAATACTTTGATGGATGTTTTGGAAAACCCAAATGCAGATGCTACAGATGGAGAATTAGATCATAATCAATCCTTACAAACAGAAATAACCCGTTCGCTTAAAACATTAACCGAACGCCAACAGGATGTGATCCGTTTCTTTTTTGGAATTGGTGTTGATCATCCGTTGAGCCTTGAAGATATTGGTGAGCGATTTAATTTAACACGTGAAAGAGTTCGACAAATCAAAGATAAAGCCATCAGCAAGTTAAAGACGAGCAGCCGCTGTAAGCTTCTGAAAGATTACCTGGGATAATGATCATGTTTGTTTTTTGCCGGAAGTGATTTAATTACTTCCGGTTTTTTATTTTCGTTATTCAAGGATCTTGATACTTTCAGCTTTCATATATCTTCGTAGCTACACATGAACAGAATTGTTTCTTATTTCATCATTGTTGTCATTGCTTCCACTTTATTTTTCCATTCTTTGGGAAAGGTGCACCTGTTTGATTGGGATGAAATTAATTTTGCGGAAAGTGCCCGTGAAATGATTGCAACAGGCAATTTCATGCAGGTGCAAATCAATTATGAACCCTTCTGGGAAAAACCACCATTATTTTTCTGGATGCAGGTTGCAAGTATGAAAGTATTTGGCATCAATGAATTTGCTGCCCGTTTACCCAATGCCATTTGCGGAGTTTTTACATTGCTTGTTTTATTTGCAATAGGAAAAAAATTACATAATGAACGTTTTGCTTTCTGGTGGGTATTAATTTACGCAGGCACATTTTTACCGCATCTTTATTTTAAAAGCGGCATCATAGATCCCTGGTTTAACCTCTTTATTTTTCTGGGTATTTATTTTCTTGGAAATTTTATGGCTGCAAAAGAAGAACGAAGGAAACTAATGCCGCCTCTACTACTATCGGCTTTGTTTACAGGATTAGGAATTTTAACAAAGGGGCCTGTTGCCTTATTGGTTATACTACTCAGTTATACGTTGTTTCTTTTCTTTAACCGTGGAAAAGGATTGGTAGCATTGAAATATTATTTATGGTGGGTATTGGTTGTAATTGCTGTTACACTTCTTTGGTTTGGTTTAGAAATACTGGAGCATGGCTGGTGGTTTGTAAATGAATTTTTTACTTACCAGGTGCGTCTTGCAAAAACAAAAGATGCCGGGCATGGAGGATTTTTCCTGTATCACTTTGTTGTTGTGCTCATTGGTTGCTTCCCTGCTTCCTTACTTATCTTTCGATATAAGAATCAACTGCATGAAAATACATCTCAGCAAATTTTCAGAAAG
>JAYUTS010000330.1:0-11871 GCA_043754995.1 Chitinophagaceae bacterium | reverse complement strand
AATAAGTCAGATGATGATTTGATTCAATGATCATATTGATAGAAGCGATGCATTGCATCGCTTTTTTGTTTGAACAGATAAATTATAAGAATTGTATTGAAGCAACATGCAAGTGTAAGCGGAATTGGCAAAAGACCCTGCAAGCTCAAGAGTTAATTACCTAAACGACCATTTTTTGTTAACTTTGGACAAATCAAAATTACAGTTGAAATCTCACCATAAAATAATCAACGGCGATAGCAGACAAATGACATTATTGCCAGACAATTCTGTTCATTTGGCTATTACTTCACCACCTTATTGGCAGCTCAAGGACTACGGAACAGACAACCAAATTGGGTTTCATGATAGCTATGAAAATTATATTAACAATCTGAATTTAGTTTGGAAAGAGTGCTACCGCACTCTTCACAACGGATGTAGGTTATGTGTGAATATAGGCGACCAATTTGCAAGGGCAGTTTATTATGGACGCTACAAAGTAATCCCTATCCGAGAAGAAATTATTAAGTTCTGTGAGAATATAGGCTTTGACTATATGGGTGCAGTGATTTGGCAGAAAGTAACCACTTCAAATACAACTGGCGGCGGCGTTCAAATGGGGTCCTATCCATATCCACGAAATGGAATTTTGAAACTTGACTATGAATTTATTTTAATTTTCAAAAAATTAGGTGATGCACCCAAACACACCAAAGAACAAAAAGAGCTATCGAGAATGACTGCGGAAGAATGGAACACATTCTTTGCAGGGCATTGGAACTTCACAGGTGCAAGACAAAACGGACACATTGCAATGTTTCCAGAAGAATTACCAAGAAGATTAATCAAAATGTTTTCGTTTGTTGGAGAAACAATTCTTGACCCGTTCGCTGGTAGTGGAACAACTTCATTAGCTGCCAAGAATCTTGACAGAAATTCCATAGGTTATGAAATCAACCCTGAATTCATTCCCTTCATAAAAGATAAATTAGAAGTACACCAACAGGATTTAAACGGCACAACTTATGAATTTGTAAAACAAGAAAATACTAAGACAGACTTTGAAGCCGACATTCAGGAGCAACCTTATATTTTCAAAGACCCACATACTCTTGATAAAAAAATTGATGTAAAGAAATTACAGTTTGGTTCTAAGCTTGACAAAGACAGCTCAACTACAAGAGAGGAGCTTTATACAGTAAAAGAAATTATAAGCCCAGAAAGGTTACGACTTAGCAATGACTTACTGATAAAACTTATCGGCATTAAAGAAGACCCAATTATTAATGGAAAAGCAACTGATTTTCTAAATGGAAAACTGAAAGGCAAAAAAGTTTTTCTTAGGTACGATACCATAAAGCATGATAATGAAAATAACTTGTTATGCTATCTGTATTTAGAAAATAAAACCTTTATAAATGCTCATCTAATTAAAAGTGGTTTAGTTCAAGTTGACAGTCAAATTGATTTTAAATACAAAGAAAAATTTCTCATTCTTCTTAAAGAAACGCATGCCAGTTAATTTCACACAAGCCGAAAGAACACGATTACTTCAATTTCTAAATTACGGAAAAGGAACTGCAGTTAATGCTGTAGCTATCGCTACTCACATGGGTTATCCAATTGGAGGAAATCAAGTTAAGACAAGAACCCTTATTACGGAGTGTATCCAACACGACCAAGACTTAATAGCAAGCACTCTAAAGAAACCAAGGGCTATTACAAAATTCGTAGAAACAATATTCAAGAACTTAATGACTATTTAGACTCACTTGAAAATAGAGCAAGAGAAATTAATAACAGAAGAACTAATTTAATTAATAATTGGAACGCCGCTGTTCCAGCTAACCAGACCAACAGAAATATTTTACTTTATTAGACTTGTAATCATGTATGGAAGAGTTAGAAGAAGAACAACCAATTTATAAATACGCAAAACCTTTTGGTAAAAAAGAAAAAGTACTAAACTACACAAGCAATGCGTATCAGCTTACGAGACCAAGTAAGGTTGGTGCAGTAATGGCTCTTATTCGTGAATGCCAACCAAAAACTTTTGAAGAATGGCAGCAATACTATTTTGAAAAAGCACATACAAAAACTAAAGTCCCAATTAAAGTAACGAAAGAGATTCTAAACGAATTAGGAGAACGCCTTTATGAAAAGATTACCGAAGTTGTAATCCCAGAATGGACTGAAGCGTTTAAACAAATTACGAAGCAAGACTGCTACGATTACGTTTATGAAGTCACCGTTCCAAGAACTTTTGATGGTTTTATAACTGAAAAATCGGTTATCAATGATTTTCTTGCTAAAAAATTCCCGGATATAAAATTTGAAGAATCAGAATCAGATTTAGATCACGCTGGTGATGTTGACTATATCGGGAGAATTGGCGACAAAGCTTTCGGTATTCAAATTAAACCTGTAACAGGAAATGCCAACTTTGGTAATTACAAACTGACGGAAAGGATGCAAGCCAACTTTGAAGCATTCGAAGAAAAATATGGCGGTAAAGTCTTTGTAATTTTTTCTACAAAAGTTGGAAACAAGAAAGAAGTTCAAAACAAGGAAGTAATTGACGAAATTACCGCTGAAATAGCAAGACTAAAATAACCACACGGCAGAAACCACATGCCGCTTACATGTGATTTGCCAAAATGGGTGTGACGAAAGAACCGGTTCAACAGTTGCAGCTAAGAAAAGCCCGGAAGGTTACCGAAAAGCATCAATAAACAATCAAATGGAAATCATTTGTAAACAAGTAAACACAAAGCTTACACCCGCCCCAACTCCTTCTTCGTAAACTCATTCTCCACATTACCCGTGTTCAACGTAGTTGCGGGTTCAAACAACAACACCTGCACTTCTTCTTTTGCATTGGGCCTGTGTTCAACTCCCTTTGGAACAATGATGAATTCACCTTCGTTGATGGTTACAGTATGATCTGTAAACTCCATCTCAAAACTTCCTTTTACTACATAAAATAATTCATCTTCATGTTCATGATGATGCCAGGTAAATGGTCCTTTGAATTTCACCAATTTTACCAGCCACGGCTGGCAGGCATCTTGTCCATTTAACTCACCTGCAATTTGGGGGCTCCAGTGTTCAGTGAACTGTGCGAATTTTTCTGCGAGGTTTACTTTTTGCATATTGTAAGATAAGAAAGCCGGTAGTTTTTAAGGCTACCAGCTTGTATAAAATAATTGCTGAAAACCTGCTTATGCTGTGAGGGTTCCTTCACTGCTGATAGCCAGGCCCGGTGCCAATAATTTGGAAATAGGACAGGTGTCTTTTGCTTCCACTACACATTCCTGAAATTTAATATCATCAATACCCGGCACGGTTGCTGTTACAATTAGGTGCGATTTGGTTAAAGTTCCTTCAACAAAAGTGATCTCACATTTTGTTTCAATTTTTTCAGGAGTAAACCCTGCGGCACCTAATATAAAACTCAACTTCATACTAAAACAACCGGCATGTGCTGCTGCTACCAGTTCTTCCGGATTGGTACCCACACCGTCTTCAAAACGGGAGTGATAAGAATATTGTGCATCTTTTACAGCGGTGCTTTGTGTTGTAAGGCGACCAGTACCTTCTTTTCCTGTGCCATTCCAAACGGCGCTTGCGTGACGTATCATAATGTTTAATTTTTATAGAGCGTAAATTTAAGTGAAAAAGTTCTTTTACCAAAAGCCCGTTCATGATGTGACAATCATATGATCTGTTTTGGTTTTCCATTGAACAGATCTTGTCTTTAAATAATTCAACACAAAATCAAAACATGTTTTGTCGTTGCCGATTAACTCAGGCGGAAAGACCCCTTTTTTTGTGATCATTTGTTTGGCTAACAGGTTCACTGCGGCAGTGCAGGTATAGCCTGTTGTTCTAGCCATGGAAGAAGTTTGTGTTGCAGCATCATAATAATCCAGCAATTCATAGGTAATGGTTTTTCCTTCGCCATGCAGAATCACTTTCATCACTGTTAACTCTTCTTCCGTTTCGCCCAGCTTCCATTCTTTGATGAGCAGTTTGGATGTAAACTGCAGTGGAGAAATTTCTTTATTGTCAATCGTTATTTTTTCTTCACTGAAAAAGCCTGTTTGCTTTAAAGCAATAATGAGATCAATATGCCCAGGGTAGCGCAACGTTTTTTCTTTTTGTGTGGGCACATGCGGCATGGTATATAATAAAGAACGCAAACCATCTGTATTAAACGCCTCCAGTACACCAACGCCTTCAAACAACATTTTTTCTCTTTCAGTTAATGCCGGCTTTGTTACAATTACTCCGTTCTCTTTCAACCGTGCAGGTCTGGTATATTCTTCTATTACATCAACAGGGGAAAACGGCGCTTTGTAAAAAAACGGCGGTTGGGGATGAACCGGTAACCCGCCTACATAAATTTCAAATGCATCAATCTTCATTTCAACATTGTAACGGCCAATAATAAAATTACTCATGCCGGGCGCTACGCCACAATCAACAACAGCAGTTACATTTTTTTCTTTAGCCAATGCATCTAATTGCAGCACATCTTCAGGAAAGAACGAAATATCAACCACATTTTTTCCAGCTTCAATCACCGCTTTCAACGTATGGAAGCCCATAAAACCGGGAACAGCGGTTACTACAATATCAAATCCTTTTAAGAAAGAAGCATATGCACTGTACTCTTTTAAATCCTGAACAACCGTTTGTATAGCAGCATTTTTAACCTTGAGCAACTGCAGGTTTTGCTCATTCACATCAAAGGAAGAAACAGAAAAGTTAGCAGCCAAATCAAGGGCAATAGCCCGGCCCACCATACCGGCACCCAAAACAGCAATCGTCATAACAGAAATTTTTGCAAAGATGCCTGAAAATATTTTACGGCAGAATCTGAAAATTTAATTTCATTTTTGAAGACATATGGACATCATCTGGCAGCAATTTATAGATGGCATGAAGAATGCAACAGCACTTGAATTCATTGCCGTAATTACAGGTATTGCAAGTGTGTGGTTCAGCCGTAAAGAAAATATTTTAGTATATCCTGTTGGGTTGATCAATACTACTATTTATGTGTGGCTCAGTTATAAGGGACAGTTGTTTGGCGAGGCAACGGTAAATTTTTATTATACCGTGATGAGTATTTATGGATGGATATTATGGTCAGCAAAAACTAGGGAACATCAGAAGGCTGTGGTAATACAATATTCTGACAAACGCTGGTGGATTTATCAATTTGGCTTTTTTGGATTTTGTTATGCCGTTCTTTTTTTTTCATTAAAATATCTTCAACAGAATTTTGCACCGGGCGCTATTCCCTGGGCCGATGCCTTTGCAGCAGCAACAGCCTTTACAGGTATGTGGCTGATGACAAAAAAGAAAATAGAAAGCTGGTACTGGTGGATTGCAACTAATATTGCTTCAATACCTTTATACTTTGTAAAGCAGTATGTTTTTACCAGTGTTTATTATCTTGTATTACTGATCATGGCAGTGCAGGGATTGATAGAGTGGAAACGCAGAGTAAAATTACGATAGTGTTATTACAATTGTCTGGTATTGATTACACACCTATTTTGCAGCCTTTATGAGCACACTTAAAAGGATCGTTCTCATTGGACCCGAATCAACAGGTAAAACTATTTTGTGCGAAAAACTTGCACAGCATTATCATTCCGTTTGGTGCCCCGAATATGCAAGGGAGTATTTAATTGTACTTGGGCGTAAGTACACGTACCACGATCTGTTGGTCATTGCACAAAACCAGGTAGAATTAGCGGAAAAATATACGCAGGATGCTATAGCAAAAAAGGCGGGCACAATTTTTTTAGATACAGATATGTATGTAATGAAAGTATGGTGCGAAGTGGTGTTTGGCAAATGTCACCAATGGATATTGGATCAGATTAAACTGCAGCAAAACAATTTGTATCTTCTCTGCAAACCCGATATTCCCTGGATACAGGATGGATTGAGGGAATATCCTGAATTGAAAGTAAGAGAACGCCTGTATGCGATTTATAAAGAAATGCTCAGCAAACAATACGATCCCTGGGTTGAAATAACAGGGAACTACGATAAACGTTTGGCAAAAGCAGTGAAAGCAGTGGATTCACTTTTGAAATAAAAGTCTTATTTTTTTTTATCAAAGATCAATTGCTGAATATCTTCATCAGCCTCGAGATTATTCATTTGTCTCGCCACCCATCCTGATCTGATGGAGACATATCTT
Source organism: Chitinophagaceae bacterium (assembly GCA_043754995.1). Taxonomy (GTDB): domain Bacteria; phylum Bacteroidota; class Bacteroidia; order Chitinophagales; family Chitinophagaceae; genus Lacibacter. Next base: position 5,666 of record JAYUTS010000330.1, on the reverse strand, counting down.
GATAATGGTTTTACTGCATATTTTTTTGGATTAGGTAAACAGGCGGCAATCTGTGCGGCTTCTGTTCGTGTAAGTTGGGCGGCACTCTTACTGAAATATTGTTGAGCTGCTGCTTCTATTCCAAAAACACCTTTACCCATTTCGGCAACATTGAGATATACTTCAAGGATGCGTTTCTTACCCCACACCCACTCGATCATTTTTGTAAAATAAATTTCAAGGCCCTTACGAAACCAGCTACGGCCTTGCCATAAAAAAACATTCTTGGCTGTTTGCTGCGAAATGGAAGAAGCACCACGAACTCGGGAGGGCTTTCGTTTATTGTGTTCCATTGCTTTTTCAATCAGCTTCCAGTCGAACCCATCATGATCAGGAAACTTCTGATCTTCTGATGCAATAACAGAAAGCTTTGCATTGGATGACATGTTTTCAATTGAAACATAGTTTCGTTTCAGCCCATTGCCTTTCACATAGCTAACCAGTTGTGTAATAGTGATCGGGGGATTCACCCATTTCAACAGAACGATATAGACCAACTGGGCAATAAATAAAATAATAAAGAATCGTTTGAGAAAACGAAATGTTCTTTGAAGAAAAGAATTGTTTTTTGCAGTTGATTTTTTAGCAGCCATTGCTGCAATATACATTATGGTTTATTTCTGGGAATGATTTCTGCAGGGAAAAGATCCAACACCTGCAAATCATATTTATCTCCAATTAGATATCTTCTTGTTCCGTTTGTAATAAGGCGTTTGATGTTATATAATAAGATGGGAGCATAAACCAATGAAACACCTGCAATCAATGAGCTCACAAAAGGCTGACCACTGATAACCAGCCCTGCTACAAAAAGCGGAATACCTGCATTGGTATAAAGAAAGGTCTGTTTGCTCAAAGGAATAATACCTTCTTTGCCCAATGGTTTTTTAAATACAGCAACAATATCAGTTTTATGAATACCGCCTTCAGAAAAATAAACACTATCGTTCTGAATGAGATAAATAACGCCACTGTATTTTAATCCGAGTTTTGTTTGAATATGAATCACCGAACCTTCTGAATACCGTTTATGGGCAATGCCATTTTTGCGCAGGATTAACTGGTTGAATTGTGCATAAGAAGATGCAGCAACTATAAAGAAGATGAATGTAAAAATTAATTTCATGAACAGGGTTCAAAAGAACAGTACAAAAATGAAACAGTATGTTAAGATCGGGATTACTTCTTATAAAACAACAAACCCGTTATCAACACAATTCCAAACACAATTAAAATAATACCCGACAGTTTGTTGATGATGTTAATAGTTTTAAGGGTGAGCTTTTTGCGTAAACGGTTAGCCAAAAAAACTTTTAGCAGATCTGCAATCAATACAATGGATAAACAGGAAGCAAACAGGGCGATCCGTTCATTCACTGCTGTTGTAATAAAAGCAGTGGCCCATGTAAACCAAAACGCAATAACAGTTGGGTTTAACGTGTTTACAAAATAACCGGCAAAGAAGATCCTGACATAATCACCTGTTGTACGTTTCATTTGAATACCATCGCCCACATCATTCAGCACTAACTTTTTAAAAAACAGAAAATAGATACCGATACCAATGAGAAGGATACTACCCCCCATTCCAATCACTTTTTCAAAACGAAGTAACCGGTTAAATAATTCTGTAAACACATTGCTGATGAGAACCAGCGTAAGATCACTCGCTGCAACACCCAACACAAAGCTCAGCCCGCCTTTATGCCCGTTAATAATGCTTTGTTTGATGATGGAAAAAATAACCGGCCCCATGCTGATGGCCAACAATAAACCTAATGCCAAACCTTTGATGATTGCTTCGGTCATGAATATGAGTGAATTTATAGAAACACGGATCAAACGGGTTGAAACAGATGTTCACAGTTTTCGTAAACCTAATTGAAAGAGAACAACAATAGTTGACATGAACGCAATAAACATCAATATTGCTATCCACTTTCATCCGCCATAATCAGTGTCATCTTTGTTTCTATCTATAAAGCCCCGGTTGACAAAAACTTTTTCCAGTCGGCCAGCATTTTGCCTTTTAATACTCTTGGAAATTTGTGTTGTGCACCCATCTTGCCTTTTAGCTTCATAAATTCCATAAAACTTGATTCAGGTAAAATATCGAGATATACATCTTTCAATGCACTGCTGCGTTCAACAGCATAATCATCATTAATCTCTTTTAACGTCACATCAATTTTTATTTTAAGTTCTTCGCTGCCTATCCTGTCATCGCAGGCAACATACCAATGATGGGCAAAGAAAGTTCCATGCGGTTCACCCACAACGGTGTATTCAGGAATGGAAATATTTAATTCTTCGCTTACCGTCTGGATGGCCTTGTTCATATTATCTACGCTCAAATGTTCCCCTACTAAACTCAGGAAGCTTTTGGTGCGGCCGGTAATAACGATTTCACATTTTTCTTTATCAAGAAAGCGAACAGTATCGCCAATTAAATAACGCCATGCACCTGCATTGGTGCTGATGAGTAAAGCATAATCTTTTCCTTCTTCCACTTCATGAATCATCAAAGCTGCAGGTTTATCAATGATATTTCCATCTGCATCAAAATTCTTTTCATCAAAGGGAACAAACTCTAAAAAGATATGTTCGTTGGTTACTAATTTCATGCCCGGAGCATCCTGCCTGTTTTGATAAGCAATAAAACCTTCACTTGCCAGATAGGTTTCAATATAAATCAACGGTTTGCCTAATAGTTTTTCAAACCCATGTTTATATGGTTCAAATGAAACACCACCATGTACAAAGAAGGCAAGATTGGGCCAGATGTCGTGGATTGTTTTTAAGTTGTAACGCTCAATCACCATTTCCATACACATCTGAATCCATGCCGGCACACCAACAATAAAACCAATATCCCAATTGGGAGCTTCGTTTACGATATAATCAAGTTTCTTATTCCAGTCTTTAGTGCGTGCAATTTCTTTTCCCGGTTTGTATAATGGCGAAAACCAGAAAGGCATTTTTTTAGCAGTGATGCCGCTCAGGTCGCCTGCATAATAACCCGGACCTTTTTGCAGATCGGTACTGCCACCCAACATCAGCCAGCCTTTGCTTACACTGCGTACCGGAAGATTTTCATATGTACGCAGGGAGAGTAAACTCTTGATCATAACAACACGGTTGCCACGCATGAGATCATTGGTGATGGGAATATATTTACTCGCTGCTTCACTTGTACCTGAACTCAACGCAAAGAATTTAATGTTGCCGGGCCAGCAGATATCTGAACGGCCTTCCAATGATTTATGCCACCATTGATCATAAATTTTATTATAATCATGAACCGGCACCAACTCCTGAAATCTTTTTCCCGGATGACGGCTGTTTAAAATTTCATCAAAGTGATAATGCTGACCAAACTCAGTATGCGTTGCTTTCTTCAAAAGCTTTTTCAATACATTTACCTGCTGCCTCTTGGGAGAATTAACAGGCAGATTGAGCGCCCTGCTCAGCGATTTGGGAAGTTTAATTTCAATTATTGACATGCTTATCGTTCAGTATTAACAAATGTACCAACTCACACCTATTTAATACCTAATTTTTTATAGTTGGAAAAGATGGTACGAAGATCGTATTGGGCTTCATATTCCCTTGCATACCATTCATCAGCCAGCAATAAACCTTCAGCATTCAATTGTGTTTGACGATGTGGAATACCTGCCGGGCCTAAAACAGATGGTTTTAATTTTGGAAAGAAAGGATGGATGGAAGAAAAACCAATCCATGTTTTTTGGTGCAACAATACCTGCAAAGAATGAACTATAAGAGTAAGTGGATGTTTGTTGAATAAAAAATGTACAGGAAAAAACAAGATCAATATAACAGAAGTGCTTAAGTCAATCAGGCGTTTGATGCGTTGGTTCACTGCTTTGGACAATTCATATTGATGCATATTGTAAACCTCACCGGCTTCATTTTTTGAATCGCTGCCAATGATGCCTGCACTACCTGTTGCATGCAATCTTAATTTAACACGGCTGCCGGTTTGTTCATACAAAGAAATGATTTGAGTAAAAGAAAGTTGTTTGCTTTCGCATAAGATCAATTCTTTAACCGGTGTGTTTTGTAATAAGGTTTGAATTGTATTGATAGTACCCAGTGAATGTTCTTCATTGAGCGGACTGACAAAACCCTGAATCGTTTGCCATCTGCCACCCTTCCTCAACAAATCGTTGATGGTTTGCAGATCCTCTTGTGTTCCTGCAACAATGGAAAAATCATCTGCATCATCTTCTGCTTTTTGTAATACATCTGTTTGCAGCAGCAACCATCTCCAGCAATTTAATATCAGGTAACTGAAAACCGATCCCGTTAATACAATCCCCCTTGAAAAACGAAACCGTTCCGGTAATAATGAATAAGCGGCTAAAATGATGAGCATGGAAATAATAGTAGAACGCCACAGATTCTTATAACGAAATTGTTTTTCATACAAACCCGTATAATAACTTACGATCAAAAACAACAGCGTAAAACCGGTGAAAGAAACCCAAAGCAATTGGTTGATGTATATGGTGTCGGTTCGAACATACTGCACCCATATATATTTGGCCAGCCAAAACGAAAGAAAAATAAACACGGCATCTAATAACGGTAACCCGATCTGTTGAATAAAACGTTTGACAATGCTGAGCAAGGCTCTCAACCAGATGGCGGCATTGATCAACGCACTAAACAACCCTGCCCTTGAAGAAGAATAATGTTTTTGCACAAAGCGGCTCATCGCCACATAAAACATCCGCACATAATTCACCGAATCTTTTTTTGTGCTTTCACCTTTGAAGTGAAGGATCGATCGTTCACTGAAATAATAATTCTTGTAACCGGCTTGCTGAATACGATAACTCAGATCAACATCTTCACCATACATAAAGAAATTTTCATCAAATCCACCCACTTTGTCCAGCACTTCTTTTTTTATCAGCATAAAAGCGCCGGCCAATACATCTATTTCATGATTCTGATGTTCATCTAAAAACCCCAGGTGATAACGACCAAAGGTTTTTGATTTAGGGAACAAAAAAGATAATCCGCTTAATTTATAAAATGAAGTAATGGGCGATGGAAAAGATCGTTTGCTTTCAGGTAAAAATTTTCCGCTGCCATCCAGCATACGGATTCCCAAAGCTCCTGCCCCTGGTGTTTTGTCTAAAAAAGAAAGACAGGCCTCAAAGCAATCTTCAGGAACAATGGTGTCGGGGTTGAGGAATAAAACATACTCACCGCTTGCCAGCTTTAATGCCTGGTTGCATGCTTTTCCGAACCCTACATTTTCCGTATTCCAGATGAACCGGGTATTACTGAACCTGGGTTCAAGATAACTTCGGCTGCCATCAGTTGAAGCATTGTCCACCACGAACACCTCAGCATCCATAGCTGAAATGGCTTTTTGAACCGAAAGCATCGACTGCTCAAGGAAATACTTTACGTTATAATTGACAATGATGATAGATAACTGCATGAAGCCCCATCCTCCGCCGGAGGCGGAGTGTGTTTGTTGAACCTGCAAAATAGTTACCTCTTGCTGTTATTTCAACTTGTTTATTTAAGGATTAGGATTTTTCTTTCTCCCCTTTAGGTTTTAAAACCCCGAATGACAACTTCGGGGG
>JAYUTS010000329.1:0-5021 GCA_043754995.1 Chitinophagaceae bacterium | reverse complement strand
TAAGTTGCTTAATGTCGAGACGCTCCACTACGACTTCAATCACCCAATCGCAGGAAGCAATGTCCTTCATGTTATCGGTGAAGTTGCCGGTAGTGATTTTCTTCACCACATCTTTTGTGTAAACGGGTGATGGATTGCTTTTGATAGCTGCAGCCAATGCATCGTTCACCAATTTATTTCGTTCTGCAGGTTTGGTACTTTCTTCAAAACCCTTCGGCACCATATCGAGTAAGATGGTTTGTAAACCAACGCCTGCAAAATGACAGGCAATGCGGGAACCCATAACTCCACTACCAAGAACGGCTACTTTCTTAATTATTCGTTTCATATTTTAAGCTTGCCCCCATCCCCTGAAGGGGGGTAAAGAAAATCGTGCTGTAGCAACACCCCTTTAGGGACAGGGGCCCAAATTAGTTAGCTATGCAACTATTTACATCGAAGATAGGATTATTTGAGATTTGGGAGAAAACTCTGCAAAAAATTTAACCGTAAAAAAAGGGATCAAATGATGGATAATCGTTCCAATGTCCAGAAGCCTGCAATGAGTGCGATAGCAATTGACAGAGGATATACAATTGCTTTTTTGTACCAGGGTTTCCTTCCAAAAAAATATACAAGCGTTGAAAAGATAAGTGCAATAATCGCTATTTGACCAAGTTCAACACCGGCATTAAACGAAACGATAGAAGTAAAAAACTGGTTACGTGGCAATCCGATTTCATTCAACGAACTGGCGAAGCCCATTCCATGAATCAACCCAAATAAAAAAACCAGTAATACCCTCCATACTTTTAAACCAGAGACTAACAAATTTTCCAATGCTACAAAGCAAATAGATAAAGCAATAATGGGTTCAACCACATCAGGAGGTGCGGCAATGATATTTTTCATACTCAATGCCAGAGTAATAGTATGCGCCACTGTAAAAGCAGTTGCCTGCCAGATAATAGTTTTGATTTTTGTACTAAGCAAACACAATGCAACAATAAACAGGATATGATCTAATCCATCGGGGATGATATGTGCAAATCCCAACTTAAGATAAAACCATGCTACATCATGAACAGGTTTATTCTCCAATGCGTAATTAATGGTATGTGCAGATGCACCAACAGAGCCAACTGTAAACAATACAGTTAAAAAAATTAAGAGTTTGATTTGATTGTTCTGCTTGCTCACTACTGTAACATTAAATCGTCTTCAGCAACTGCTCCGCTTCCATCTTTAAACGAATTGAAAAAGATGGATTGTTTTTTAACGCAATCTGTAATAACTCTTTTGCTTTTGCCGGCTGGTTATTCTTAGCATAGATCATAGCAGCACGACATAACAATTCCGGGTTTTGAGATTTAGTACGCAAAGCTGTTTCTATATATTTTAAAGCTACATTAAATTCGCCTTTGTTATAATAAACCCACGCCACTACTTCATTTACATCAATATTTGCAGGACGACGGTCATATTCCATCAACGCATGTTCCAGCGCTTTATCTGTTTTATTAACATGGAGATAAGCATATGCCATTTCACGGTCGGCATAGTGACCGATGGTATCATAGGTTTTAGATTGCTTCAATGCATCTTCCATCTTCACCATCACTTCTTTATTGAGCGTTTCTGCCATTTGCTCTTTTCCGGTAATGGAATACAGAGCAGCCATTGCTTCTTTAAACGAATAATCATTTAGCACAGAATCGGCTGCCTGGTAATAAGTAATTGCTTTTGTGTAGTCTTTCTTTGCAGCCGCAATTCTTCCAAGCCCTGCATTGGCATAAGCATAGCCGGGGCGGTTACCAATTGCAATGGTATAATTCATTTCGGCATTTGCAAGATCGCCGGTCAATTCATATAATTTCCCTAACTGAATACGGGTCCATTCAGTTGTTTCATCACCGGATTGTCCTGCATCAACAGCCATTTTCATAGCTTCAATTGCTCCTGCATAATCACCATGTATTTCACGCAGGTAAGAAATGCGTGAATAAGAACGAAGATCCGGGCGAATCGTAATCATTTTTTCTGCTGCTACCAGCGCTTCGCTATAATTTCCAAGTTCAACATAAGCATCCACCATCAACCCATACAAAAAAGCACTGTAAGGATTAATTGCTTCAGCTTCCTTTACTACAACCAATGCTTCAGCAAAATGATGTTGCGATAAAAAGATCATTGCTTTAAATGTAAGTGCTTCGAAATTTTTGGGGTCATTGATAAGAATTTCATTCACCAGCCTTAAAGCGGCATTGTCGTAATAATTATAATTGCCTGTTACACGGGCTTCGCTCAGATAAACTGATGTTAAGGCCAGCATAGGCTTTACGTCGCTCCTGTCTTTCTCAATTGTTTGAATCAATCGCTTTGCATTTAGTTGTACATCAGTCCACTCAACTAAAGTTGCTGATGCCGAAGTACGTGGTAGCAATGCATAGATTTTTTTCTTTTCAATTTTCTGATCTGCCTGAAATTTGAAAAAGATAAATCCGCATGCAACTGCAAAAATAATGATCAATGCTGCGTAAATAGATTTCCGGTTCATGGGAGTGAAATTAACAAAAAAACAAGTCTGCAAATTACTGCAGACTTGTTTTTTACTTTTTACATTCTTAATTTTTTATGAGATTGATGCTTTGTTTAACATCACCATTCTTAGTTGCTAAAATAACATAAGTGCCATTTGCCAGGCCTTTTGTATTGGCTTGCACGGTGTAAACACCAGCTTCATGTTTTTTATCAACCAAAACCTGTAATGCTTTTCCTTGTGCATCGTACAACACGATCCTTACCTGAGAAGCAACGTCAACTTTATATCGAACAGTGCTTACATCTTTACTTGGATTAGGATAGGTTGAAACAAATAACTCAGGAGTTGAAACACCAATAGTACTGTTGCGTTGAATAAGCTCACCACCTGTAACACCAGGATTTGGGCTTGCTGTTTGTCCGGCTGCATCACAATTACAATTATGTGTACCTGGCCACGGAGCCTGCACATAAGGGAAGGAAGTTTTAAACGTGGTATCGTTTCTATTAATTCCTGTTTTATAAGTTAACACATCTACCAGATCCTGTGTAACAGGACTTCCTGTTCCATTATAATCATCATACCATAAACCAATTGCAGCTAATGCAATACCGGCTACGGCTTGTAATTCAATTCTGGTAACATCATCTTCCAGTCTTCTTCCATTAGGGAAGCCATCCATGTTAGGAATTGTTTGTAAAGTAGTCGTTGTATTATAGGCAGGATCAGTTAAACCAGAGACAGCTGCAGCTACAATACCCAGCGGACTGAAAGTTGAGCTGGTACGTTGAGTTGGCGGAACGGCCATGTTCAAACGCAGCATATCACCACCATTTGGTAAAAAGTTATTGATAAAGGGCTTTCCTTCTGCTAATGGGTTGCCATTTTTTCCTGTTGCCAGTTGATAAGGCTTGAGGTTAGGAACACCTGTATGAAAGATGGGCCAGAGATCAACTGAACGTGGGGAATTAGGAGCAGGTAATAATAATGTTCCAAATATGGCATCATCTAAGGCAGTTCCTGCAACAGCAGCAGTACCTTTTAATGAATACAAACCATTTTGACCGTTACCAAAACCAAATGCACCCAGCGAATTACGTTGAATACGTAATGGAGTAAAAGCAGGAACAGCCGGGCCAAACTTGGTATCATCCATATATAAAGCCAGCTCAGGATTGTAGAAGAAATTGCCAAACAAGTTGAGGTTGGCTAAATCTTCATAAGGAGTAAGCAGGTTCCAAAGATCTTTATAACCGATGGGAACAAGAGCTTCGTTCGTTAAAGGCATTCCTATACGGGAAACCTGTACCCATGCTCCTTGTCCTTGTCCTGATTGAAAACCACCTTGTGGAGGGTTAGGATTTTGTTGATACTCTTTTGCATTTTTCAGCACGGTAATTTTCTGACGGCTTGCAGATGCCCAAACACCAATTACATAATTGGGATCGAGAATATTAGCAGCCATAGATACCGGCTTTTTGTCTTTTTGTATCGTAGCAATATCTACCTGAATGGCAATAGTAGATACGTTTAAACAGCCTACACCATCTCTTGGTTGTGAACCGGTTGTTCTTGGAGCATCGCCCAAATCAAAAATACTACCTAAGTCAACAAAGAAGGGATCATCAGAAGTACCACAAAAAACTTTTTCGCCTGTACTTGAAGTTGTAATTGCATTCTGCATCAGTTGATCGTAGCTTGGTGCATTTAAACCCACTGCTGAACTGATAGAACGTGGGCCGATGTTTGGAGGAGGCACCACACCGCTTGCAATGGTTGTTTGAAAGTTTTTACCACCATCCATACTTCTTTCCATCTTGTAAGTGGTTTTTAAATTCTGTTTTCCTAAACGAATGTTGAAGAAAGTGGTGGGGTCTTCATTTGTTTTTTTGAAAGTAAAACGGTAAACAATATCATCGCCTGCTGTGGCAGTGTTATTGTCAATGTGAATTTCGTAACGAATGTTTTCGCCAAATGAATAATAATTCGGCCCACCCTGTGGTAGTTGACCCGGCACATAGCTAGCAATGATGGTAACTTTGCTGGGATCATCGGGACTTACAAATGCATACAAATCGGTGTTGTCTGCAAGAGGATCGTCTGCAATTAACGGAGCTTCCCTGTGACTTGAAGCAAAAAGCTGCACGGGAAAGGTATTTACCAGCATAACGGCCAGCAAAAACGAGGCGTAGATTTTCTTTCTCATAAAAAAAATAATAAATGTTTAAAAAATGATGAATGATTTCATAGATCTGCAACGGACGGTCTTTCAGAACAAAGGATTAGGTAATTTTTTCACATGGTTGAACATGATTGACTGAAACAATGAAGGAAGAAGAATGAACCATTAAACCTGTTCAGGAAGGATAACAAGAAAGCTGATTCGTACTTCTCACAAGCGCTGTTGAAAGATGTACGAAAAAAAAACTGCCCCGGTTTTGGATTCATCCAAACGGAGCAGTTATATTAAAGTTGAGGTTTTATTGATGATCAGCTCACC
>JAYUTS010000328.1:0-11887 GCA_043754995.1 Chitinophagaceae bacterium | reverse complement strand
AGCTGGTTGAAGAAAATTCAAAACTTTCGCAGTTTGTTACTGAAATGGAAAGTAAACTGAAAGAAGCCAACATGCAGCGGCAGCAGCTCAGCAAGCGGAATGATTTCCTTGAAGAGTTGAATAAAGATCTGCAGCATGTAAGTGATCATAATAAAAAATTAGAGTCGCAGTTAACACGCCTCAGCGAAATAGAAAAAATGCTTACACGTATTTCTACCGGCCAGGGACAATAATAAGATCTTGATTTATAAAGTAGTCGAAAAGACTACGTAGAAATCTTAGATGGTACTTGCCTGTCGGCAGGCAGGTTATGCCGATAGAAAGCTGTATTGAACTATGATGTTTTTAACATCGGTATGAGTTGATGATTGTTTGCTATTGTTCATTTAGCTTTGATGCAGATCAAAGCAATTCAAAGCATGAGTTCTATTGCAGATATTAGAAAAGAATATTCACGCACAACATTGAATGAAACGGATGTTGATGCTTCACCTTTTGTACAGTTTGACAAATGGTGGCAGGAAGCTGTCACATCGGCCATAGATGAAGTGAATGCCATGACGCTGGCAACGGCTTCTTTGGATGGTGTTCCATCAGCAAGAATTGTTTTATTAAAAAGCTATGATGAAAAAGGGTTTGTGTTTTTCAGCAATTACGAAAGTTATAAAGGGCAGCAATTGGCGGAGAACCCAAGGGCAAGTTTACTTTTTTTCTGGAAAGAACTGGAACGGCAGATCCGTATTACAGGCATGGTTGAAAAGGTTAGTGCGGAGGAAAGCGATGTTTATTTTTTATCCCGCCCCGTTGGTTCGCAGATAGGTGCATGGGCATCGCCACAGAGCCATATCATTGCAAACCGCACATGGCTGGAAAATAAAGTAAAAGAGATAGAACTGAAATTCAGGAATGAACCATTAACAAGACCCGCAGACTGGGGTGGTTATCGTGTAAAGCCTGTGATCATTGAGTTTTGGCAGGGCCGCAGCAGCAGGCTGCACGATCGTATGCAATATACTTTACAGGAAAACGGAAGCTGGGCAATTGAACGCTTAGCTCCCTGAAAGAAAAAGGATGAAGCATTTCTTTTTACTGAAACACTTCGTCCTTTTTTATTGTGTTGAGTTATGCTTTCTTTTCAGTTTTTGCAGGAGCAGCTTTCTTTACCACTTTTGCCGGGCGGCTTTTACCGAATGAACCTTTAAAGCGTTTTCCTTTTGCTGTTTTTTTGTCACCTCTTCCCATAATACTTGTATTTGTTGTTTAATTTAAAATGAAGGTAGCAGAATTACTGCGGTTGCACAAAACTGAACACAAAAAAAGCAAGAAACAACCGTTCCTTGCTTTTTTGAAAGAATGTCAGTAATCAAAGCTTACCTGCCAATTCTTTACCTGCTTTAAACTTGGCAACTTTCTTTGCTTTAATTTTAATGGTTGCACCAGTTTGTGGGTTACGACCGGTACGTGCAGCACGCTTGGTAACAGAAAATGTTCCGAAACCAACCAGCGTAACTTTACCGCCACCTTTCAATGTTTTGGTAACAGCTTCAATAAAAGAATCTAATGCAGCATTCGCTTGAGTTTTTGATACACCGGCATCATCGGCAATCTTTGCAACTAATTCAGCTTTGTTCATAGTGAGATTTTTTAAGTAAAACAAATATAGATGCTTTTGCATTGCAACAAAATTTTTTTACAGAAAATTATTTTTTAAAAAATCAGCTAAAGTCCTTATTGGATAAGGGTTGTAAAGGCAACTGAAAAAAGGCAGCTATGTATCTGAACATACCCATCTTCTGAAACCCTTTGCTGTAAGGCAGTCCAGGGCATTTCTTTTGAAAAGCAAGCCTGCTAAGGGTTTTGACAGAAGGTACAATTAATAAATGACGAGAAAAGTGAAAATATTTCTTATCCACAATTAGTTAACAACTTCCATGAGGCTGCGGAATGAAATGAAGCTGCTGCCCCATTTATCCAATCCTTTTTGCCTTAGCAAAGGAGCAAATGTTTCAATATAATTTTCCTGTTGTTCTTTGGTTTCAGCAAAATACTGTGCGGCATAGGTGGGGCCTTCTTCATCATCTGTTTCAAGCAAACGAAGTAATTGTGATTGTGTAAAACATCCTGTTGCAAGCACTTCGGGCATATGTTCATCCAGCATCCATTGTACCCATTGGTCATGAATGCTCCAATCTATTTTGGAGGTTACATTATAGATAATCACTTTACTTCAATTTTAATTCAAGATAAACAGGACAGTGATCACTGTGTTTTATATCAGGAAAAATATCGGCATCTTTCAAATTCTTTTTTAAAGCTTCTGTAACGCTGATGTAATCAATACGCCATCCTTTGTTGTTTAACCGCACACTCGGGAAACGTTGGCTCCACCAACTGTAGCGATGTGGCTCGGGATGAAATTCACGGAATGTATCAACCCAGCTACTATCGAAGAATTTCGTCATCCATTCCCTTTCTTCAGGTAAAAAGCCACTTGATTTTTTATTGCCTTTAGGATCATGAATATCAATTTCGTGATGTGCAATATTATAATCGCCGCACAGAATGAGTTTGGGGTGTTTCTTTTTTAATGTATTGAGCCATTTAAAATATTCATCCAGCCATTGGTATTTAAAAGCCTGGCGTTCATCGCCACTGGTACCGCTGGGGAAATAAGTATTGATCAAACGGATGTCACCAAAATCCAACTGTATCACACGGCCCTCATCATCACTAGGCCCGTGCCCATGACCATATGTTACTTCATCGGGTTTTATTTTGCTAAAGACAGCTACACCACTGTATCCTTTTTTTTGTGCACTGAACCAGTAATCATGATAGCCCAGATCATTAAATAACCGGAGGTCCACATCTTCTTTAGTTGCTTTGGTTTCCTGTATGCAAATGACATCAGCAGGATTTGTTTTCAACCAGTCAATCAATCCTTTTTTGATGGCAGCACGGATGCCGTTTAAATTATAAGAGATGATACGCATTGTGTTTATTTTTCTTCAACGAATGTAAGCAAGCAAACAGGAAACGCATCAAATAAAGAAACTATCATTAAGATTTCTTTTCATAAACAGTTTGTGCAATTTTATTATGAACAGGTTTCACTGTTTGCAGAAATTTATAAATTGTTTTTATTTCCAAATCACTCATTCTGCTGTCCCGGGTTTAGCATGACGATCGGCACAATGCGCCGGACCGTATACAAGGTACTTGCCCCTTCCAAGAACGGAACTGTCAGTTGATGCTTTAATGGAGGGATTAGAAGCATCAAATTTTTTGTTTTGCTTGAGTAAAACGATAACGGCAATTCCGATCATGAGAAATAACAGGATAAGACCTGTTCATTTAAGGATTTTCTTAAGCATGGCGGTTGGTTTTGGGGTGATGATGGTAATAAATCTGACTAAAGAGTAAAAGGTAGAAACAATTTCAGAAAACCGCAAGTAGGGGAATGAAAAAGTGCAGATGTTGTATCAGTAAATATGAAAAGGGTGAGTCCTCTTTTCAGAATGTAAATGCCAGTTTCAGTTTTATAAAGAATGGGTTTCCGGGTGTGTAGTGCAATTCTGTTACCTCCGCAGGCTCATCTCTTAACCTCGAAGTAGTGGCAAACTGTGCTTCGTTCCATTTTGTATTGAAGAGATTTTCAATCACCACTCCCAACTCCAATTTTTGAGCAGCATAGCTGAAGGAAGCATCTGTTACAAAATAACCTTTGGCAACAATGCTGTTGTCTTCATTGGCTGGCCTGTTTTTCAGGTAGCGGTAACGCAGGCTGGCATTGAATCCTTTGCTATGCTGATAATTAATACCACCGGTACTTGTAAGCGAAGGTGCTAGTGGAATATAGTTTTCATTCTTTGGATCTTCAATGCTTCTTCCTCTTGACAGATTTAAATTAACATCTGCAAACAAATGTTTAATGGGTTGCCAGCGTATGGAAACATCTGCACCCACTCTTCTTGTTTTACCTCCCGGTTCAACAATTCCTTCATCGCCCACATACACAAACTCCTGCTCAAGGAACAAATGCCAGAGAGCAGTGTTGATTAATAATGAGCCCGTTGGTTTCCAGATAAAGCCCAGATCAGAACCATAAGATGCCGGAAGAATTTTCTTGCCTGTTTGCGGCAATACAACACGGGTATCGTTGCTGTGAAATCCTTTGCCGTTTTTGAAATACAGTTGTAACTGTTTGTTGAATGTATATTGAATATTCAACTTAGGACTGATGATGATTTTTTGTTGTGATGGAAGTGATGCATTTAATTGATCAGCATATACAAAATGAAAATAATCAGCTCTTGCAGCAAGATTGAATAACCAGTTTCCTGTCTGTATTTTTTCATCGGCATATATCCATGCATTGGCTTCATTGATATGTCCCAATTGAATGGGATCTAATATTTCGGTCTTGTTTTTAGTATGAGATAATTCTGAATCATGTGTTGCATCATAACGGAAACCGGCACCAAAGCTGCTTATGAAATCAGTTGTGCCGGCAGTTCTTTTCATTTGATAGTTTGATTGCCAGCCATACATATCCCTTGCTTCAGTTTGTTTTATCTGATCGCCATTGACAGGATCATTTAAAAAGAACGTAAAATTGGAGATGAGATTGAAATGATAACGGGAGTAATAAAGTTGATGTTCGAGCAGATCATCGTTGTGTAAGCGTTGGATCAGTTTTGTACTGAAGTTGATGCGACCGGTGTATCCACCTTCTGTATTATCAATGGCACCAAATCTTGAAATTGTTCCACTTCTTACAGCACGATCAGGAATTTGTCCCGACGCATCCCATTTACTGTTGAAGAGATTGGCTTGTACAAACAGGCGGTTGCGATCGTTGAGCTGTACATTGTATTTGCCCCACAAGTTGAAACGGTTAAAATGTTGCGGACTTTCAAAAGGCCCATCAGCATAAATATATTCAGTAGCGATATAGGCACTTTGCTTTTGATTTTTTTTTGGGATGAGGTTAAGCATGGCCAATCCCCTGAAACTGTTGAACAAACCTGTTTCAACCTGTACTGTATTTTTTGTAAGCCGGTTGGTTGTTTGCAGTTCAACATAACCTGCTGTGTTAAAATTACCTTGCTCTGCATAGTAACTTCCTTTTCCGTAATCAACCTGTTTAACCAGTTCGGGAATTACAAAATGCAAGTCTGCATATCCCTGTCCGTGTGCATGTGAAGGCATGTTCACCGCCATTCCATCCACAGTGATCTTTACATCGGTGCCATGATCAACATCAAAACCACGTAAGAAAATTTGTTCTGCTTTACCACCACCCTGGTGTTGTGCAATAAATAAACCGGGAACATAACGTAAAAATTCCTGCGCTGAATTTACAGGGCGAATGTTGAGATCAATTTTACTGATGCTGTTGGAAAGACTGTGATCATTACCTGCTGAGATAACCAGTTCCTTGAGATGAAAAGCAGCGGGTTGTAGAAGAATTGTTTTTTGTGTAAGATCAACCTGTAATAGCTGAAGACTATAACCAATTGCAGAAACAGAGATCGTTAATTCTTTTTGAAGCAGAATGCTGAAGATTCCATCCTTTCCGGAGATCGTCGTTTTGTTTCCTGCTTGTATAAGAGCGCCTTCAACCGGTTCATTGTTTGCAGCATTTGCAACACGGCCATGATAGGTGATCTGGCTATATAATATGGAAGAAAAAACCAGCATGCATAGAATTGAGAATACCTTTTTCATAACAATAAATGTTGACAGTCTTTTGAGCAGCGTTTATTCAGTACATAAAATCGGTTGCCTTTTTTGAAAAAATGTTTTTTGAATAATTTAATCCCCACTATTTATTTTCAGATAAAGAAAGGCCGGTAAAGACCGGCCTTATTCACTAACCAAAACCAGGACTACATATTACTTAGGTAATACAACAGTGTTAACTACATGAATAACACCATTGCTTTGATAAACATCTTTAATGGTAACAGTGCTCATGCCGCCTTTTTCATCTTTAATCACAAGGTTCTTTCCTTTCATCCAGAGCCACAGTTTACCACCTTGTACAGTTGTTAATTCTGTTTTGCCATTACCTGCTTTAATGCGGCGGGCAATTTCTTTTGAATCTAAACGACCGGCAACAACATGATAAGTTAATACCGCTGTAAGGGTGGCTTTATTTTCAGGCTTCAATAATGTTTCTACCGTACCTGCCGGTAATTTATTAAAAGCGGCATTAGTAGGAGCAAATACAGTGAAAGGACCTGCGCTCATCAACGTTTCAACTAAACCCGCAGCTTTAACAGCAGCAACTAAGGTTGTATGATCTTTAGAGTTAACTGCATTTTCAACAATATTTTTTGAAGGATACATGGCTGCACCACCCACTTCTACTGTTTTTTCTTTTTTCTTATTAGGACCCATTTGAGCAGATACAGTGTTTACTGATACGATAGCTGCCAATGCAAGGGCTAACATTTTTACTTTTTTCATTTTTCTTCTGTTTGATTTTTTTTGTGATATGATTGATGTACGAGGCTGTATGAATTTCAGTTTTGCTTAAGAGATATTTTATTTAAACATCTTCTTTTACAAGCACATCTATAATTACGGAAGCGGGGAAAATGTGGATTTTAATGCGTGGATATTTATTAAAAAACCCCGCAATTTGCGGGGCTTTGAAACGATTATCCGGAATTCATATACTCAGCTTATGTTGGCATGGCCGCCAACGTGCCGAAAGTTGATCATCAAAACAGGGTAGTTGGCGGGGAGCCGGCAACAGCAGGAAATGTTATTACATCTGTTACCGGAAAGAAATCAACTCCACTTCAAATATCAAGGTGCTGTTTGGCCCTATCACTTTACTCACTTGCCTGTTGCCATAAGCCAGGTGTGGCGGAAGAAATAAACGCCACTTACTTCCTGTTGGCATCAATTGCAAAGCTTCGGTCCACCCACTGATTACAGCATTCAATGGAAAACTTGCAGGCTGTCCTCTTTGTACCGAACTGTCAAATACTTCGCCACTGATAACCGTACCATGGTAATGACAGGTAACAGTATTCTTTGCTGATGGTTTTTCACCGGTACCCATTGTCATTATTTCATATTGCAAACCGCTGGGCAGTGTTACCACTCCTTCTTTCTTTGCATTCTCTGCTAAAAATTCTTCACCTGTTTTCATATTGTCTTTTTTTTTGTAAAAATAATTTGAGTTTATCTGCGCCGGACATTATTATTTATCAGAAAACAAAAATATGGCTTTGAACTTAAATCATAATGATGTTATATAGGAAAGCTACTTCAATTGAAATAGCTTTCTAATCCATGTTTATATGGAAAAATTGTAAATAAAAAGCAGGGCCTCCTATTTTGTCCAGAGATAACTGCTTATCGTCCCATTCGGGTCGCTGGAAGCATAACCATCCAGAGAAACTCTATCTGTAGTTAATGTGAATATCCTATCAGGCCCTGCTTTAGAGATTAGGGGCTTGTTTTTATCTGACAACTTGTACTGGATCTTTCTTTTTTGCAGGAAACAAAACTTATTATTCCTGTTATCAAAGCAAGTGTAAAGAAATTCAGGATCGGTTTCATTTGAGAAAGGTTTATAGTTAAAGTTTTTTAAGGCAAAGAAATTAATTACTCTTTCAAAAATTTCTCGGCAATAAGAATGATCTCGCCCACTTCGCCGGTTGCTTGTACCACATCCACCTCTGGCAGACTTGCATTAGTCTGAGTTCCTTCCTTATGACAGGAACAAAAACCAAACACAATCATTATTAAGTAATCGTTTCTTTTCATTTTGTTTTTGGTTTAGCAGCGGATAATTATTTATTTAATTACCCAAATCTTTTTTGTGTTTGAATAAACGCCTGCATCTATTTTAAGAAAATACATGCCTGCCTGGATTCCTGAGGTATTCCATTGAACCTGGTTCTCTCCTTGCGGAAATATTTTTTCTACAAGACCCTTAACTTGCCGTCCGGTTATATCAAAAATTTTTACAGAAACTTTTTCGGGCCTATCAAGAAAAAAGGAAATGTTTGCAATACCTGAGGCAGGATTTGGAAAAACGTTTATTTCGTGAAGTGAATTGGTAATATCGTTTACACCTGTAACATCTCCTGTTACCTCTATAAATGCTGAATGAATAAAATAACGATAGGCAATAGCGCCTAAAGCCGAATCAAAATCCTTCAGCTTTGTATAAGTGGAAGCCGATGGATCAAAGGAAAAAACAACGCCTGCGTCATTATTACCTCCCTTAGCTGTCATACCATAAAGTTTTCCGTTGCTTGCCTGCATAAGATTGCCCAAAGGAATGACACCATCGGGATAGGCACCATTAATGAAAGGAAAATCCTTCAGCATTGTATAAGTGGAGGTGGAAGGATTAAAGGAAAAAATAACACCAGCCATGCCATAAAGCTTACCATCGCTTGCCTGTATAAGGCTGTTATAAGGATTAGAGCCGTTGGCGTTGGTACTACCAAAATCTATAAGCTTTGTATAGGTGGAAGTTGAAAGATCAAAGGAAAAAATGACACCAACCCCATTGCTGCCTCCATTAGCTGTCATACCATAAAGTTTTCCGTTGCTTGCCTGCATCAGGTTGCCCCAAGGATTGGCGCCGTTGGTATTATCAAAATCCACCAGCTTTGTATAAGTGGAAGAAGAAAGATCAAAGGAAAAAATAACTCCATAATTGTTACTTCCTCCACTAGCAGTCATACCATAAAGCTTTCCATTGCTTGCCTGCAACAGGCTACCATAAGGATTACGACCATTGGTACCATCAAAATCTTTCAGCTTTGTATAAGTGGAAGTTAAAGGATCAAAAGAGAAAATTACACCATAACCACCACTTCCTCCAAAACCTGTCATACCATATAGCTTTCCATCGCTTGCCTGTATAAAGCTGCCATAAGGAGCATAAGGACTACCTGTATTCGTACTATCAAAATGCATAAGCTTTGTATAAAAAGAAGAGGAAGGATCGAAAGAAAAAATAAATGCATCATTTCCACTAAGGGCATTCATTATAGATGTAGTGCCATAAAACTTTCCATCGCTTGCCTGAAAGAGGTTTGAAGGATAACGACCATTTAGCTCTTCAAAATCCCTCAGCTTTGTATAAGTGGAAGACGACGGATCAAAAGAAAAAATAACGCCAAATCCACCACTGTTTCCCCCACCGGCTCCTCCCCGGGTTGTAAGGCCGTAAAGCTTTCCATTGCTTGCCTGCATTAAGCTGCCAGAAGGACTACCACCATTGGCACGATCCAAATCCTTCAGTTTTGTATAAGTGGAAGACGAAGGATCAAAGGAAAAAATAACACCATAGCCTGTGCTTCCACCACCACTCGTCATACCATATAACTTTCCATCGCTTGTCTGTATCAGGCTACCATAAGGTTTGGTCGGATTCGGATTAGTGCCATCAAAATCTTTCAGCTTTGTATAAGTAGAAGATAATAGATCAAAAGAAAAAATAACACCGCCATTGTTGCTTCCACCATTGCTTGTCATACCATAGAGCTTTCCATTGCTTGCCTGCGTCAGGTTGCCATAAGGTAAAACACCACTGACTGCATCAAAGTCTTTCAGTTTTGTATAAGTGGAAGATGATGGGTCAAAGGAGAAAATAACTCCTCCATCATTGCTGCCTCCATAAGTGGTCATGCCATAAAGTTTTCCATTGCTTGCCTGCATAAGGCTGCCAGAAGGATTGTAGCCATCGGTAACATTAAAATCCTTCAGCTTTGTATAAGTGGAAGTTAAGGGATCGAAAGAAAAAATAACACCAAGACCGCCGCTTCCTCCGCCAGTGGTCATGCCATAAAGCTTTCCATTGCTTGTCTGCATAAGGCTGCCATACGGACCATAACCATTGGTGCCATCAAAATCTTTCAGTTTTGTATAAGTGGAAGAAACAGGATCAAAAGAAAAAATAACACCATTACCATAAGTATTAAAAGGGTCGTATCCGCTTCCTCCGATTCTCGTCATACCATATAATTTTCCATTGCTTGCCTGCACCAGGCTACCACAAGGATTGGCGCCATCAGGGCCATTAAAATTCTTCAGCTTTGTATAAGTGGAAGTAGAAGGATCAAAAGAGAAAATAGAACCACCACCATAACCTATTCCTGCAATGCCATCATACCCTCCATTAGCTGTCATACCATATAGTTTTCCATTGGAGGCCTGGATAAGATTTGTGTACTGAGGCCATTTGCCAGGATTTTCAAAAGATTTGACAACAGTTAAATTATTTGTAGCCGGGGTGAATTTAATAATAGTTCCTACTCCGTCGTTTCCTCCATTATACGTAATGTTATATAAAGTTTGTGCCTTTATAGATAACATGGATGCTAAAAAGCAAATGAAGCTTAGTATAATTTTTTTCATTTCAATTGTTTTGATTTAATGCATGGAATTCAACTGAGTTTTTAAAATGTAAATGAGTATTTATTTTAATTACAGAAATCTTTTTATTACTTCATATTTCCCGCATTCATTCTTAGTAAAAAATTTTGTGCATGAATACCTATTTCTTTACTAAGAAAATAAACCCAGAACTTTCATCGCTTTACCACAACGATGCTGGTTGCATGGGCGTTCTTAGTACCATCTGTGAGTGGTATAGCCACACCGTTTTTCCAATATTTGGCTACCGAAACAGAACCGTTGTATCCGTATCCCGCAACATACACATCACTACCTACTATGGCTATAGCAGTTGCAGAGGCGCCATCAGTGAGTGTTATGGCCTGCCCGTTTTTCCAGTATTTGGCTATGTTGTTTTCAGAACCTGCTATATACACATCGCTTCCTGCAAGGGCTATCGAATTTGCATAGGCATTTTTTGCTCCATCGGTGAGTGTTATGGCTACACCGTTTTTCCAGTATTTGGCTATACTGTTACTGCTGCTGTCATACCCCGCCACATACACATCGCTGCCTGTAACAGCAATGGATTTTGCATAGGTCGTTTTTGTACCATCAGAAAGTGCTATAGCCTGTCCGTTTTTCCAATATTTAGCTATACTAATACCCGCCCCGTTGAATTCATATCCTGCCACATAAACATCGGTGCCCTGAACGGTAACGGAATTTGCCATAGCGATCTTTGTTCCATCGGTAAGAGTCAAAAAACCTTCGGGTCCCCAGTATTTGACTACTGAAACAGAATCATTGTAATCATACCCTGCCACATATATATTGTTCCCCACAACGGCAATGGAATTTGCACCGGATTGCTGTGATGAACCTCCGAAAAATCCAGTCTCCCCGTTTTCCACGGTTCCATTGTCTTTGTTGCCTTTCCAGACTGCGGCTCCTAAACTTGTTTCCGCTATATATACATAGCCGTTAGCAACTGCAATGGAATTTGCGAAGGAATTATGACCGCCACGTGTGATGGGTCTAACCTGACCGTTTTTCCAATATTTGGCCACCCAAACAGTACCATTCGACCCGTTGTATTCATATCCCGCTACATATACATCTACCTCTGCCGAACTTGCATCAGTCTGAGATCTTTCTTTTTGACAGGAGAAAAAACCCAACACAATCAGTATTAAGAAATAGTTTCTTTTCATTTTGTTATAATTTAAATGCTGGGATTTTTTATTGTAACATGCTTTTTTAAAGATTGCTTATTCATTTTGTTTGGGTTTTGTTTATTATTAATTTATTTAAAGCAGCGATGTTACTCCA
The DNA here is from genome assembly GCA_043754995.1 of Chitinophagaceae bacterium. Classification (GTDB taxonomy): domain Bacteria; phylum Bacteroidota; class Bacteroidia; order Chitinophagales; family Chitinophagaceae; genus Lacibacter. The sequence continues at coordinate 178 of JAYUTS010000328.1, read as the reverse complement.
TTTGTCCTGCAAGAATTGACTCACTTGAAGTACTCTTGTAAGCCTGGTCTTTAAGTATTAAAGTTACTCCATCAATAGTGCCGGTGCAATGCAAACCTGTAAGTTTAATCTTGCCCGGCACTTGATGCATCATCTCAGTCTTCTTTCACAATTGAAAGATTTTTTGTTAGAGGATCTT
>JAYUTS010000327.1:0-5031 GCA_043754995.1 Chitinophagaceae bacterium | reverse complement strand
AGATCGTTTTTGAAAAAGCTTACGGTTCTTATAACTATGAACAAACAGAACCCATGACATTGGAATCGGTATTTGATATGGCATCGGTTACAAAGATTTGTGCTACTACTATTTCAGTCATGAAGTTATATGAAGAAGGTAAGCTTGATCTGCAACAAAAACTCGGCTTCTATCTTCCATGGGTGAATGGTACCAATAAGCAGGACTTAGTGATCTATGATATTTTATTACACCAGGCAGGGTTGAAATCGTATATCCCTTTCTTCAGGGAAACGATTGATACCATCAGTGGAGTACCTTCTCAACAACTATACAGCATCAGTACAACAGATGAATACAAAATTCGTGTTGCTGATAACTTTTATATGCGGAACGATTGGGTAGATACCATCCGTCAACGCATCCTGCAAAGCGAAATGGGGGCTTTTGGAAAGTATGTATATAGTGATAATGATTTTATTTTCTTAGGCAAGATCGTTGAGCAGCTTGCAGGAATGACGCTGGATGAATATGTACGTAAAACATTTTATGAACCATTGCATCTCAACTCAACAGGGTTCCTGCCCTTACAACATGTACCCATCAACCGCATTGTACCAACAGAGCATGAGGTACAATTCCGCCGGCAATTATTAAGAGGTGATGTACATGATCCTGGTGCAGCTATGTTTGGTGGCATTGCAGGTCATGCAGGATTATTCAGTACGGCTTATGAATTAGCAGTGCTGATGCACATGCTGAACAATGGAGGAACAATTGGCACTCAAACATTTTTTAAACCGGAGACTGTGCAGAAATTTATTGCATACGGCAGCACCATCAGCAGACGAGGACTTGGTTTTGATAAACCGGAGAAAGATAATCTCACAAGAAAAGATCCTTACCCTGCATTGAGTGTGTCGCCTTCAACATTTGGACATACAGGTTATACGGGTACAGGTGTATGGGCCGATCCTGAAAATAAAATTGTTTACATCTTCTTAAGCAACCGTGTATATCCTGATGGTGGGACCAATACAAAATTGTTAACGATGAATGTGAGGGGGAAAGTGCAGGATGCGATGTATAAAATATTACTTGCGAAGTAATCTGTCATCCAGACTAAGGAGGGATGACAACTCATTTCAACTTCAACAACAACTCAGTAATTTCTTTTTCTCTCGTCCATACAATAAAGTGATTCTCTTTTTCAAATGTTGTTACAAAAACAGAATCAGTTTTGCTGAGCATTTTTTGAGTATAAGCAACATTGCTGTATGGTACCAGCATATCTTTATTTCCGTGCAAAATATAAACAGGGCAAGTAATTTTTTCATAATCCAGGTTCATCTCAACCAAATCTTTTTTTAAATACCACAACTCTTCATTACTGGGACGTAAAGCGCCGGGTATTAAATAATTCAAAGGAGTTTTAAATAAAACCGGTCGCCACTTCTCTGGTTTTTCTGCAGCAGGATCCTGTGAACCTGCCAAAAGAACAATTGCCTTCGTGTATTGCGGTCGTGCCGCTGCCATTTTAATGGCCATTGGTCCGCCAAGGCTATGGCCAATGATGATAAATGGTTTGTTGTTATTAATGCTGTCCATCCATGTTGCAATAATTTCAGTTTGGGCACTCAGGTTCATTGCATTGCCAAAATCGCTGTAACCAAAACCAGGGCGATCAATAGAAATGATGCGATAATATTTTAATAACTCCTTGTTTTTTAAATAAGCTTGGAATGCATCCCAACTGCCGGGTGTGCCATGCACAAATAAAAGAGTAGGCATAGTGTCGCTTCCTGTTTGTGCATAATGCAAAGGAAATCCATTGATTTTTTTTACAGGAGTAGTTAATTCCACTCCGGCTTCAGTGAATTGTTGTTTGGCTTTTGTATCGCTGATGCGCATCATCATGCAGCTTTGTGCCATGATGAGCCATAGCAATAAAATAATTCCGATGATCATAAAGGAGCGTTTCATCCAGCGGGGCATAGTTGTGTTAAGTTAGGAACTATTTTTTGGTTACTGCCTGGAGGATGCATCTTCATTTCAGCGTATGTTATTGAGGATAATGCGGAATGTTTAAACCCAAAATAATATCTCTCTTACTGTATAACAATCCTTCACTTTTCGTTACAAGTGTAATGATTCCTGAACCTGCATATTGGTGCAACCGGTCTCTTTCTGTTTTTGTCAGAAAAGGATCATCATCAAAATTAATATCATCAATATAATATTCATTGATGTTGGGTTCTTTAATAAGGATATGAATATGTGCCGGTATTGTACTGCCGGGATAAGAACCGGGTTTGATGGTATAGATGGTATAAGCTCCATCAGCACCTGTTTTCATCCAGCCACGAATAAAACCATGTCTGGTGGTTTCATTTGCTGATCTTGGATATTCTCCTGCTGTATTGGTTTGATAATAATAAACAATGATGCCTGCTGCCGGTGTTTTCCCATCTTTCTGAAAAACGGTTCCCTCAATTTTCATTCGTTGCCCATCCTGGTTCCAACCGATAGAGGTATCAATTGCATTCATTTGCTTGGGCATGTTTGTATAAATCAGTTCACAACCTTCGCAAGGGCCACCAACACGAACAGAAGAAGAGTTGTTCCTTTTTGTTTGTTGATTATTTGATTGTCCGCAAGAAGTTTGCAGCAGCATGAACGAAAGCATGCAAAGAAGGGTCGCTTTCATATCAGTAAATTTTAGTGTAACAGAAAGCTACAATAATTAAAACGAAGAAAATTGTTAAGAATGATAAAAGAAAAACCCCAATGTGAGTCGGGGTTTTAATATCAATTAGCATCATCCTGCTTAGGCGGTTGTTTTTTAATATCAAGCGGTGGCCTGTTTTGTGGCGGACGTTGTTGAGGTGGCCGTTGTTGTGGCGGACGCTGTTGTCCTTGTCCTCCACCTTGTTTATTTTGCTGACCAGGACCTCCGCCTTGCTGCGGCCTGTTTTGTTGTGGTCTTCTTTGTTGCTGTTGTTGTCTTTGCTGATTGTCTTGTTGTGGACGGTTGCCATCCTGTTTGCGTTGCTGCCCCTGTTCTTTATCTTTTCTTCTGCGGCTGTCACGCTCCAATGTTTTTAAACTGATCTGTCCTACCAGTTCCACATGTGCAAATTCTTTTTCTTCTGCTTTTGCAGGCGATAATTCAACGGCACCTAATTCATCGGGGCGCTGACCTTTTACATTCATCAGCCTGATTTCTTTTACACGTTCAATCGCTACCGGATATTGTTGGTTGCTGCCCGGCAGCACATACCACATCAGGCTTTTGAAAATGTCTTTTTTAACGAGTGTGGCAGGCCCCTTGCTCAACTCCAATACTTCTGCATTATTTGGAAATTGCTGCAAAGCATCTAAGTAAGTATCTAACTCATAATTCAAACAGCATTTCAAACGGCCACACTGCCCGCTGAGTTTTGCCTGGTTAATGGTTAAGTTCTGGTAACGGGCAATGGTAGTGGTTACACTTTTAAAATCAGTTAGCCAGGTGCTGCAACAAAGCTCTCTGCCACAACTGCCAATGCCACCAATTTTGGCTGCTTCCTGCCGTATGCCGATCTGCTTCATCTCTACTTTTACCTTAAACTCACCGGCAAATATTTTTATCAGTTCACGAAAATCAACACGGTCTTCGGCTGTATAATAAAAGGTTGCCTTGCGTCCATCAGCCTGGAATTCTACCTGGATGAGTTTCATATCCAGGTTCATTTGAATGGCCGCTGCCCTTGCTCTTACCAACGCAGGTTTTTCACGCTCTTTACTTTCTTTCCATTTTTGAATATCAATTTCATTAGCACGGCGCATGATTTTTTTGATCTCGGCATTATCTTCCTTTACGCCTTTCTTTTTCAACTGCAAACGTACCAGCTCACCACTCATATTCACCATACCCACATCATGCCCGCTCATTCCTTCCACTGTCACCATATCGCCTTTGGTAAATGTTTGCAGGGTATTGTTGCGGTAAAATTCTTTACGGCTTCCGTTATTAAAGGTTATTTCTAAAACACGGCAATCGCTATCAGGATCACTAAAGGGGAGATTGGCCAGCCAATCATGTACATTCAACCTGTTACAGCCACCTGTACTGCAACTGCCGTTACTTTTACACCCACTGGGGGTTCCCGTTCCACAACTTGTACAACTCATTATACAGAGAAATTAAAGATGAATAATAATGAAGAAGGGGATGGAGCAAGCAGCAGAATGTGTATGTAGCTTTAGTTGTGTCACTCACTTGTACGCTTTGTTTGCTATGGAACAGGCAAACCTCGGCTGTTGAATGATATGTTGAAATGTGTTGCCGCTATGGGCAATTTATTCTAAAAGGCGACGCAACAAAAGATGTTCAGCAATTCAAACGCTCACTCACAAAATCTTTTTCTTCACTTTAACCTGTTCTCTTTCACTAATCAAACACAAGGTCAATTCATCAAAAATAGTGATTTTTAAATCATCTGACGCCCCCGTCTGATGGGAAGGAGTTCTATTCCTGTCAGACGGGGCGTCAGACAGGGCGTTACGATACTTCAACCACCGTCTTATTGGCAACGATATGGTACAGCTTGATGGTGAGTGCCATGAACAGCATTTTGGCGTTGGCATTCCGTTCAATATAATAGGATGCCCGGTTGAGTTCCTCCGTAATAGCCTGTTGCTGGCTCACATCACAAAGTTTATTGAGACGAAGTGCAAAATCTTTTTCAGCGTCTGTCAGCGGTAAATGTTCTTCGCCCATGGTACGTAAGCGAATGCTTTGTTCAAGCAGATGGGTGAAGTATCGGAGGAATTGTTTTTGTTTTTCACGTCCCAACTGGCTTATGCCATCCACCCATTTTACCTGTGCCACCGGCCCGGTTTTTAAAATACTGTTCAGCCATTCCCGTAACAGGGCCTGCCAGTCTTCTTCAGCATGCTGAATAAGTTGAAGGGCTTCACGGTAATTACCTTCGCTGATGGCGGCAATTTGTTGGGCCTGTTCATCATTGAGTTTACTGCGTTGCATCAAAGCATCAGCAACATCTTTTA
>JAYUTS010000326.1:0-2290 GCA_043754995.1 Chitinophagaceae bacterium | reverse complement strand
TTATAGGCAATGGCCCAACGGGGATGATGGCTGGTCATGCCCATTTTATCTTGCAGTTGCAGGTCATTTACTTTGATCACCATTCCATCAATCTCATATGGCAGACTATCTCTCTTTGTTTCAAACTCATTACAATGATCAATAACTCCCTGTATTCCTTTCACAATCAGTTTTTCTTTTTCCGGACTACGAAAACCCAGTTCCCACATCATCTTTAAACAACTACTATGCGATGGCAGCACTTTGTGCATCGTACTTTTTGAATCAGACATAGTTACATATCCCACATGATATAAAAAAGCTTCCAGGTTTCTTCGTGCAACTTCTTTGGCATCTTTAATGCGTAAACTTCCGCTTGCAGCATTGCGTGGATTAGCAAGCGGTGGCAAATTTTCTTCAGCCAAGCGATCGTTATATGCTTTAAAATTTTTCTTACTCAGTAAAACCTCACCACGAATTTCAATTTGTTTGATGCCATATTGTGAAAAAGCAGCCGACAAAGGAATCGATTTGATCTGCCTGATATTCGTAGTAATCTCTTCACCTTCTGATCCATCACCTCTTGTTGCAGCCCTGATCAGCAGATCATCCTGGTAAATGAGTGAGATACTGGCGCCATCAAATTTTGGTTCGGCACAATATTCAATTTCACTCAAACCACTTGCTTCTTTTGCTTTGCGGTCCCAGTCAACCAGGTCATCTGCATTGTATGAATTTTCCAGGCTCAGCATGGGAACCAGGTGCTGCACTTTTTTAAAATCGTTCCCCAAGCCCTTTGCTACACGTTGTGTGGGTGAAGCAGGTGTAACAAGCGATGGGTCTGTTGCTTCAATTTTTTCCAAAGCTTTGTACAATTGATCATATTCATAATCGCTGATCAATTGATCATTCAACACATAGTAACGGTATTCATGAAACCGAAGTACATTCCTCAGGCTCTCTAATTGTTTTTGATCAATCCCTTTTTTTATTAATTGCTGAAGCAGGGCTGTGGTTGTTTGCTGAATTTGTTTGGTATTGTCAGGAGAATACATAAGAAATTAAATCTGGCCGTAAAAATACAAGGACTAATAACAAAACAAATTAAATTCGTCTCCAATTCTCAAACTATGATCCGATCTTTTTTTCTATTGCTTGTTGTAATTGTCTTCAGCCAATGTAACAGTAAAACAACCGTTGACACATTACTGATCAATGGAACTGTTTATACTGTTGACTCTTCATTTTCAAAAACAGAAGCAGTTGCTGTAAAAGATGGGAGGATTGTTGCGGCTGGCAGCACAACCGATTTACAGAAAGCATATACTGCCACTGAAACCATTGATCTGCAGGGCAAGTTTTTATATCCCGGCTTTATTGATGCACATGCTCATTTTTATCGGTATGGGTTGGGTTTACGCACAGCCGACCTTACAGGCACTACCAGTTGGGAAGATGTGTTGCAACGTTTGATCAATTTTAAAAAAGAAGTATCTCTTGAACCGGGCGAATGGATCATTGGTCGTGGCTGGGATCAGAACGATTGGGAGGAAAAGGAATTCCCCGTCAATCAAAAACTAAATGAACTTTTTCCGGATATCCCGGTATTACTAACAAGAGTAGATGGTCATGCCGCTGTTGTAAATGACCTGGCATTAAATAAAAGCGCTGTTACTGCTTCAACAAAGCTGGTAGGTGGTGATGTGATCTTACAAAACGGCAAACCAACGGGTGTGCTGATTGACAATGCCATTGATCTTGTATCAAAAAATATTCCACCTGCAACCGAACAGCAAATTAAAGAAGGGTTAAAGGCAGCACAGCAGAATTGTTTTGCTGCGGGGTTAACAACCATTGTTGATTGCGGGTTGGATTATGAAGATGTATTGCAGATTGAAAAAGCAAATGCAAGCGGAGATTTAAAAATGCGTTTGTATGTAATGCTGAGCGATGCAACAAAAAATTACAATGCTATTTTTCAACGTGGTAAAATAAAAACAGATCGTTTAAACGTCCGGAGTTTTAAAGTTTATGCAGATGGCGCATTAGGTTCAAGAGGCGCATGTTTATTAGAACCATATGAAGACAAACCCGGCAGCATTGGATTTTTATTAAGCAACCCGGAACATTTTGATTCTGTTGCAGCTGTTATCTATAACAAAGGATTCCAAATGTGTACTCATGCCATTGGCGACAGTGGCAACAGAACTATTTTAAATATCTATGGAAAATATTTAAAAGAAAAAAATGATCTGCGCTGGCGTATTGAACATGCACAGGTAGTGAATGCAAATGATTTTAATTTGTTTGG
>JAYUTS010000325.1:0-11924 GCA_043754995.1 Chitinophagaceae bacterium | reverse complement strand
TACCGCAATCTGGAATTCGGCACAGGTGGTTTGCGTGGTATCATGGGTATTGGTACCAACCGCATGAATAAGTACACGGTTGGAATGGCTACACAGGGTTATGCCAATTACCTCAATCAATCGTTCGGGCAAGGAAATGTAAAATGTGTGGTAGGTCACGACAGTCGTAACAATAGCCGGCTCTTTGCAGAAATTGTTGCCAATGTAATGGGAGCAAACGGCATTCAAGTGTATTTGTTTGAAGAGTTACGGCCAACACCGGAATTGAGTTTTGCTATTCGTCATCTCGGATGCCAGGGTGGTGTGGTTTGTACAGCATCGCACAACCCAAAAGAATACAATGGCTATAAAGCCTATTGGGATGATGGGGGACAATTAGTGCCGCCTCATGATAAAAATGTGATTACTGAAGTTGATAAAGTTGCAGGTGTAGATGATGTAAAGTGGAGCGGGGGTGAAAATAATATTACACTCATTGGAAAAGATATTGACAATGCATACATGGATATGATCCAGAGTTTGAGTGTGTATCCTGAAGTATGTAAAGCACAACATGATCTCAAAATTGTTTATACCTCTATTCATGGAACAGGTATAACGCTTGTGCCACAGGTATTGCAGCGTTTTGGTTTTACCAATGTAACAATAGTAGATGAACAAAAAGAACCCAATGGTAATTTCCCAACAGTGGTTTATCCTAATCCGGAAGAAGCAGAAGCAATGAATATTGGTTTGAACAAAGCCAAAGCATTGGATGCAGATATTTTATTAGGTACCGATCCTGATAGTGATCGTGTTGGTATTGCAGTAAAAGATCTCAAAGGAAACTGGGTGCTCATGAATGGCAACCAAACTGCTGTGCTTGCTTTTAATTACATGATAGAAGCAAGAAAGGCCAAAGGCATCAACCAACCTAATGACATGGTGGTAAAAACCATTGTAACAACTGAAATGATTGATGCAATAGCCAAAGCAAGTGATATCAACTGTTATAATGTACTCACTGGTTTTAAATGGATTGCTGAACTCATTAAAGAAAAAGAAGCCACCGAAAATTATATTGTAGGTGGTGAAGAAAGTTATGGATTGATGATTGGCAGTAAGATCAGGGATAAAGATGCCATCAGTGCGGTTGCTTTATTATGTGAAATGGCAGCTTATGAAAAAAACAAGGGCCGCAGTTTATACCAGAAGATGATTGACTTGTATGTGCAGTATGGATTTTATAAAGAGAACCTGATCTCCATTACAAAAAAAGGAATGAACGGCCAGGCAGAAATTGCTGAAATGATGCAGGGCTATCGTGACAATACGCCCACCAGCATCAATGGTTCTCCGGTGGTACAGTTGCTCGACTATCAATTACAAAAAGGAAAGAACCTGCAAACAGGTGAGGAGTGGACCATCAACTTACCCAAATCTAATGTGCTGCAGTTTATCTTAGCTGATGGAAGTAAAATTTCTGCGAGGCCAAGTGGTACAGAACCCAAGATCAAATTTTACTTTAGTGTAAACACAAGATTGGATAAAGCAGAAAACTTTGATGCCGTGCATCAACAGTTGAATGATCGCATTGATGGGATTATTAAGGATATGGGGTTGAAATAAATATTCAGTAACTTTAAAGGTGAGTTTAAAACAATACATAAGCGTTTCGCCGGAAGTACAGTTTGGTAAACCTGTTTTTAAAGGTACAAGAGTTACTGTGGAATCTCTGTTTCTTCATCTTGAACAGGGAGTGAGCCTCCCTGAATTTCTTGAAGACTTTCCCGGCGTATCAAAAGAACAGGCAGAAGCAGTGTTGGAATCAACAGCCCAACTTTTTCTATCTACAAAATGGCAGCAACTGAATGAAATTATTGCTTGATGAAAATTTGCCTGTTAAACTCAAATACCGTTTTCTTGAGAAGGGAATCAATACATCAATTACATGCAGCTTTTTTTTAAATTAAGCTGTTCGAAGAAAATAGGATGCTGAATTGTGATATGAAGTTATTCAACACATTAGCAGAACAGCATAATCAGGGAACAAACCGAATTCGGGCCGTAATTGAATTCGGGCTCTTTTTTTGTTTCTCTTGAGCGAAGTCGAAAGATTGGAGAAGCAAAAAAGAAAGAAGAAAAAATCAAATCACCGTCAAGGTGGCTACCATATTCTTCAACTCCTTCACACGTTCATCTTCCGCCAGTTCTTTCGGATATTCAACATAAGCAAAATAGGCTTTGCCATTTTTCAATACAATCTTCATCAGTACCCGTTTGTAGTTTTGCACATTTACTCCGTTAAAAAAAGCAGTTTGAGTAGGTTGATCATAACTGATCTCTGGTCGAATGGAAGGATCGTTTTTTGCCAGCTCGGCAAATAGCTGGAAAAAAGCACCAGCAATGGATTCAATAGTTTCTGCTTCACTGTTATTGCCGATACATATTTTCAAGAGGATGCCATCGCCGGCATCAATGCTGTTTACGGGGTTGTCAACAAATTCCTTTATACCTGCATTTTCTTTTGCATAATTGATATTCCATTTATCAGGATGCTCAACAGAAAATAAATACCCCAGTTCATTGTTGATATAATTTTTTCCGGAAAATGAACCGGGTTTGATCTGTTGTTTATTCTTTTCAATAAATTTTTTTGCATCGTCGTTTAATTCACCTGTTGTAAAATCGCCATTGGCGCTACCGGTTTTTTCCTGCTTCGTTTCTTTCAGCACATCTTTCCTGATAATGAATTCACCCTTTTTTGGGTTGAAAATCATTTCTCCTCCATACTTAATAACCAGGAAAGCAACTAAAAGTATCACACCATAGGTAATTGCCTTACGGATGGTCTTTTGTTTTTCCCTGTACATTTCAAGCTGATCACCGGGTGATGAAGAAGGGCTCTCAGGCATAGATAAATTTTTACAAAAAGTAGAAAGAAAATCTTGTTTACGCAAGCACAATATTTCCAGAACAGAATGATCCTGTTAACAAGTAGTTGAATCCTTATCTTGCAGTTGCTTATGAGACGATTTGAAGACAGTTACCGCCACAAAGGAATGCGTAAAAAGCTGGTAGATATGTTGCGCAGCAAGGGAATTACAGATGAACTTGTACTGGATGCTGTGAACAATCTTCCACGTCATTATTTTTTAGATACCGCCTTTGATGAAATTGCATACGAAGACCGTGCCTTTCCCATTGATGAAGGACAAACCATTTCACAACCCTACACCGTTGCCTATCAAACACAGTTGCTGGATATTAAACCCTACGATAAAGTATTGGAGATTGGCACCGGCAGTGCTTACCAGGCTTGCGTACTGGCAGAAATGAATGCACAGGTCTTTACCATTGAACGCCAAAAAAAATTATTCGACTTCAATAAAACAGCGTTTCCTTTTTTAAAAAAATACCACAACATTAAATTCTTTTTTGGTGATGGATTTGAAGGTCTGCCCACTTATGCGCCATTTGATAAAGTAATTATTACCGCCGCTGCTCCCTTTGTACCACCAAAACTGATTGAACAAATGAAAGCAGGTGCAAAGATGGTGATCCCTGTTGATGAAGGCGAGGCGCAACGCATGAAGCGTTTAACCAAACAGGAAAATGGTTCTTACAGTGAAGAAGTTTTTAATTCATTTTCTTTTGTGCCTATGTTGGGAGGAAAACAGAATGGGAAATGAGTTGTGCTGTTGAGTTGCAGCATCATTTGGTCGTCTTGCTGCCCATCTGGATACCGAGTTTTTCATATTCAATATCGTTTGGCTCCCACAACTCTATTTTGTTTCCTTCTATATCCATGATATGAACAAACTTTCCGTATTCAACTGATTGAATGCTGTCGGTTAGAGTCACTCCTTCTTTTTTCAGTTCTTCAATAAGTGCTTCTAAATTTTCAACCCGGTAGTTGATCATAAACTCCTTTGTTGATGGTTCAAAATATTTTGTGGTTTCTTTAAACGGGCTCCATTGCGAAAAACCTTTTTTAGTAGAGTCTGCACCCTGATACCATTCAAACACCGACCCGTATTGGTTCGTATTTAAGCCAAGGTGAGTTTGATACCATTCTCTCATTTTTTTAGGGTCTTTGCATTTAAAAAAAATACCGCCAATGCCTGTTACCCTTTTCATTTTTGCAGGATCGTTTGAATTGTTTGTTATCATTGATTTGACAGCAAAACCAAAACAGAATGATGTTGCTAATCCCAACGTTATGAATGTTATTTTTTTCATTGTTTGTCAATTTTATTTTTAAGCAGTTCCAAAGATTAAAATTCGTTTTTGCATTGTGGGTCTTGTTGGCGAGTTGAAGTTAAAATCTTTTGTTGAGAATATTCGTTGAGCCCGGACTGCAGTTGAGAGTGATAAAAAGTGGAGGACATCCTCAGCTCGCACAGGAAAAAATCCCTTGTCAACTCCTGTTTATTTGTTTTTTGTAAAACGTCCTGATATAACATTAGCTAAATAAGTGAGTTGTGCGCAAACAAATATCATAGACAGCATTTGCATTGCATTGCCAATGAATTCATGTCCTCACCATCAGGCCTTATCTTCGTAAGCAATGCTGTTAAATTACCCATTTCTACATGATCGCAAGCACTTTTTACTGCGCCACATTTGGTGCGACCTGATACAACTATGATTTTAGTGCCAGCCACCTTGCAGCCAAATTACATACTGCCCAAAATATCTTCGTAGATAATATTTCCTGCAATAAGAACACTAAAAACATCTCCACTATATAGACATTTCAGGCTATAAAATTTTTATGGCTAATCATAATTATTGAATTAGTAAGCCGGCAGCCCATTGCAAGGTAATTGCCACTTTAAAATATTTAGCTTTCAGCTCCTGCAGCTTTTGCAAGGCTTCTAATGTTTTATTTTCCCTGCTGTTGATAAGAAACAGTGAACTCTCACCTGCCTGAAACCTGATTTCCTCTCCCCGCTGTAAAGCCTGGTAATTTTTATAGGCTTTTTCCTGCAGGGCAACCTGGCTTTTCAAAGTAATCAATTCATTGAAGTAGCTTTTTACTTTTGTTTCTACCTGTAATTGTTTTTGGCTTTGCTGCAATTGTGTTTCTGTAATTTTCAATTTAGCTATCCGGTATTCACCTCTTCCCTGCGACAGGCGCAGCGGGATGCCCAACGAGAGACCATATTGAAAATTATTTTCAAACAAAGGCCCGGTGGCTGTTTTTAATATATCGTACCCCTTGCCTAACTGGTTGTATTGAAAGTTGACGGAAGGCAACAGCTCCTGGAATTTTAATTTCTTCTCCACAGTTAGCACAGCTAATTTATAATCATAAATAATCAGTTCGGGATGATTTTTTCTGGCTGCCTCCAACAAGTTGTTCAAGTCAGGAACAATGGCTGCAGCAATAGTTGAAAATTGCAGGTTATCGGCTGGAATAATACCGGCAGGTAAAGTATAAGGTTGTGCAGCAGCCGTCCATAAAAAAACAGAAAGCTCCAGCGTGGTATTTTGAAAGTAGAGCCATGCCTGGCTTTTCAGTAATTCAAAATTTTGAAGTTGAGTGAGGGCTTCTGTGGTATCAATTGCAGGTCTGTCGCCCAGGACAAAAGCGGTCTTTACCAATTCGACCCTTTTTTCATTCACAGTTACAGCATCAGTTAATATTTTATACACCTGGTATTGCTGTACCCAACTCCAATATGTATTCATTGCATCGAGCAGCAGGTTATTGAGGATGGTTCTTTTTTCAACAGTTGAAGCGGTGCGAAAAATTTTAGCTGATTGCAAAGCAGCCCTTCTTTTATCCATCAATAAATTTTTAGCCAGCGGCACACTAATGCCGAGGTAGCTGGTTTGTCCCTTCGTTTCAACCGGGTCTGTACGGTTGCCGGATAAGTATTCTAACCCTGCTGATAACTCCACGCCAAACCAGGTTGGAATGGAAAGTTCCGGACGATTGTAATAATAATAATCAGTACCATCAAAGGTTTTTTGCGCTGATTTATTTTGAAGAAAGGGGTCAAACATTCCTTTGGCAACGATGACCTCTGCCTTTGATTTTTCAATAAAAATATCCGCCTGTTTTGCCACCGGATGAAATTGTTTTACAATTTCCATTACCTGCTGCGCTGATATTGTTTTTAATGAATCCTGTGCTGAAGCACGCATCCACATCAGTAATGCAGTAAGGAAGATGATATATTTTACAGCATTCATTTTTTCTCTTTTTGCTTTGCTTCTTCTTTTTTGTAATAGTCAGGCGGAAAGCCATTGATGTTCCGCCATAGCTCATACCATACCATCACATCTTTTAACAGCGTAATTCCATTTGCACCGGCGCCCATTTTTAATTCTTTGGGCCAGGGTTTATCTTTCGGATCTTCTTTTACCAGTACCCTGAATTTTCCATTCACACTTACATTGCTTTCCACCGCCACAATCTCTCCACCAAATGTGCCTGACGATGCTTTGGGCCAGCCACTGAATACAATTGCAGGAAATCCATCGAAAAGGAAACGTACTTTTTGCCCGGGTGCAATCAAAGGCAGGTCAAGCGGCTGCACAAACATTTCAACAGCGTACTGAATTTTATCAGGTACTATCTCCGCAATCATATCACCATCTTTTACAAACTCACCGATACCTGCTTTTTGTGCTTTTATAATTTGCCCGCTTTGCAAAGCAAGCAGGTAATACATGCCATTGCGGATACTGTAGCTTGCATATTGGTTTTCCAGCTTTGCCACATCGGCCTGTCCGCTGGCTATTTGTGTGAGCGATTGAAACTGATCGCCTTGTGCTTTGGCTACTTTTTCTACATTCTCCTGTTGCACTGCACTCATTTCAATGTTGGTAATAGTAAGTTCTTGCTTGCTGTTGGCCAGTTTATTTTCTGCGCTTATTTTTTTTGCCATAGCATTTTGAAACTGCTGGTTTCTAATTTCTAATTGTGTTAAGGAAACAAGGCCACTATCGTACATTATTTTTTGACGGTTGTATTGTTTGGTGCCAATGCTGAAATCATTATTGGCCGCTGCTGCTTCTGCACTATCGGCCTGTACTTTTAGTTGCAACTGGCCCAGCTTATTTTTTAACTGGTTTAGTTTTAGCTGAAGCCCAGAATTAATAGCACCAATTTGTTGGGTTGCTACACCTACTTTGCTTTTGTAATATTCAACAGATAATTGTTTACCGGCCAGTTGTTCTTTTGTTCGTTGTAATAAATCAGGATCCAGGTAATCTGTTTTTACTTCTGTTAATTGAACAAGGGTATCACCAGCTTTTACATAGTCTCCTTCTTTGATATGCCATTTCATTACCCTGCCACCAATGATGGTATTCACCTGTTGCGGCCGCTGATGCTGGTACAAGGTTGTTACTGTGCCTTTTGTCCGGATGTTTTGTGTCCATGGCAAAAACAAAAAAATGGCAAACACCATCAGGCAAATGAAGAACCATAGCTTTACCCGGCTATTTTTATCATGCATATAAATATGTGTGTATGATTTTATTTTATCGCTGTTCATTTTATTTACTTTGAGATTTGTTATCCGTTTGAGTGATGATAATACCATCCTCTATGATTATAACTTTGTCGCATTGTGTGGCAAAATCGTCATCGTTGGTTACCACTACCAATGTAGTATTTTCTATTTGATTGAGTAATTGAATAATTTGTTGACGATACCCATTTTGAAAATTCTGCCAGGGTTCATCCAGCAGCAGCAGCCTGGGCTTGCCGGCCAGCGCCCTAACCAATAAAATTTTATGAATAACATTTCGGGGCAGCCTTTTGCCGGTAGGGTCAAGCATTGTATCGTACCCGTATTTTGATGCAGCAATAAAATCATTTAAACCAACTTTGGCAGCAATATCAATAACAGTTTGCATGGAAATACTATCATTGCCCAGCGAAATATTTTCCCAAACCGTTCCATTAAAAATATCCTGCTGGTTTATAAGCACTCCCATATGTGAACGCACAGAATCTAAATCGTAATTGCCAAGCGGTACATCATCCAGCAATAAAGAACCTTTAAAATCTGTATAGGCTCCAGCCATTAAGCGCAGCAGGGTTGATTTGCCTGAACTGTCTTTTCCCTTTACACATATTTTTTCACCGGGGTTTATTTGCAACGAAATATCCTTCAATACATCTTTTTCATTATTAAAACTAAAGCTCAGATTTTTTATTTCTATTTTTAGCCCATTACTGTTTGGGGGTAAATGAAGGGAGCCATTTTCTTCTACCGGTTTATCAGTAAGGTTGGATAGTTTTTCTACAGACGTGAGCGTATCATACACACTGCCCAGGTTCATAATTAGTTTTTCTACTGAGGTAAGCACCAGCAGTATAATAATTTCTGCTGCTATAAACTGACCAATGTTGAGTTGTTGATTTACCAATAGCAAAGTACCCACAATGAGCATGGCAGCCGTGATGACCGTTTTAAAAATCACCAGTACATTATATTGCAATAACAGTATGCGGAAATGGCTGTTGCGGGCTACAAGGTAGCCAGTAACCAGATCATCCGTTTTTACGAGGTGCAGATCGTTCGTTTTTGTAAGTTTAATAGATTTTATAACCCTTGCTGTTTCTTCTAACCACCCGGCTACTTTATATTTATAAGTGCTTTCATCAATGCTGCTTTGCAGGCCACGATTACCTGTGTAACGTAGTATGAGCCAAAGAAGAATAATTAGAATAAAACCGAAAAGTATAAACGCAGGATGATAAAACGACAACAGGATAAGTCCAAATAATATCTGGATGCTGGCAGTAGGTATATCCAATAAAATCTTGCTTAAGCTTTTTTGCAGTATGGGGATATCAAAAAAGCGGTTTATCAATTCGGGCAGGTAAATATTATCTGTTTTTTTAAGATCCAGTTTGGGAATATGTTCTGCAAAGGCAAAAGAATAACGGACAAATAATTTTTGTTGAATTTTTTCAATAATCTTCATTTGATTTACCTGCATAATGCCCGCCACCAATACGCCCGCAACTACCAACGAAATGAGTACAATTAAAGAAGCTCTCATAGACGCCCCTATTACAATGCCTATAATGGCCTGTACGCCTAATGGCAATGAAAGTTGTATCAAACCATTTAATATGGCATAAAAATATACAGCCGTAATTTCCTTTCGTTCCAGTTTTACCACGTTTAATATCCTGGTAACCGGGCTTGTGATTTTTTGCATTAGTTAAACTTTATTTATAATACTCATTAGTCAGTTTAGATGAATCAAGTCTTTGAGTGATACCCAATGAATATTTCAATTAATTGCTTTTGCTGAATAGGTCAACATATAATCCAATTTGTAAAAAATCACGGCCTGTTTCATCATTTATTTTATAATCAAACTGGTGCAAATAACCAATTAACACTGTTTCATGCTTCGACATTTTATATCCAAAGGATACCAATACCCTGTTTCTTTCAAAATAGGGTTCCTTATCAGTAAAAAACAATTCGTTGCTTACATTTACCAGGTAAGGTTTAAAGCCAGTTTCATTTTTTCCAAAGGGATATGCAATGCCCAATCTGTACCTAAACCTATTTCTATATCCATTACTGGTAAATCTAAATTCCGAGCGAAAGCGCTGTTCTATTTTAAAGTTTCCAACTGGATGTGTTAATGTTATTTGTGGCCATATTCTAAATTCATCATTATTCTTTGGCGTAATAAAATTGCCTCCTTCTTTATAAGTGTCATAATCTCCCGCCGCTAATGTGACGGATACATTCGGATGAGCCTTAAAGTTTATACCTGCTTTGTACTCGTAATAATGAAAATCAGTATAAAAACTTAGTGAACGCAATTGAGCCTCTCCAAACACACTCCATTTTTTATTGATGTTAAATTTTACATTCAAGATATTCCAGCTACCTAAGCCGGTATCCTGGCTAAAACATACGTTGCTTATAGGCAGCAACAGCATTACAAGTATGCATTTTTGTATTCTTTTCATTATTATCCTGGTTTGTGCAATGCAGCACCCTTATTATAATCCCAGGCTATTGTTTTTTCTTTTTCTAAAAAATTTCTTTTCTATTTATATAGCAAAAAATACTATTGAAGAAGCAGCACCCACTAAAATAAATTCATTCAGCGTTAAGGCTTCTGTTTTAAAAATAAACTGCAGAAATGGAGTATAGGTGATGTCCAATTGCAGCAACATGGCTAATACTCATGCACCCATATGCGGCTTGTTGAAAAAAATCAGGCAGGTTATTACATCTGCCTGATGAAGGTCTGCAGAGGAATGTATATTTACTAATTTGCTACTTCACTAAACCTGTATCGCCTCTCTATGATTTTTGTTTTATGTTTTTTTATCTGCTTTTTGAGCGACTCCATAACTTTTACTACGGCGGCTTCAAATTGCCTGCCCTTGCCACTTGCCAGCAAATCGTTACCAGGAATAAATAATCTTATGCTGCAAATTTTATTTTGTCCGGTAGCTGAACTTTCAATTTTCAGGCAAACCTCACTGCCAATAATTTCCTGGTATAACCCGGTTAATTTATTTATTTTATTAACAACAAACTTTGTAAGCTCCTGCCGGGGAGTAAAGCCGGGAGATTGAATACTGGTTTTCATATTTTTTAGTTTAGATTATTAATGATTAAAGTATCCTCATAAAAAGTTACCATGCCGCTGGTTAAATCATGTGTGCCGCCAACTATACCTATTTCGCCTTTTTCTATCATTTCTTTTAAAATGGGGCTGCGTTCCATAATGGCATGCACCGTTCTTTTTACATTAATGCTGGCTACTTTTTCTACAAATTCAGTATTACCGGAATTGCGGTTTTCTGTTACTGTTTTTTCGTCATAAACTGCAGGTTGAATTTTAGAAAGCAAAGCTGTAAGGTTGCCCATTTCCACATGGTCGCAGGCACCTTTTACGGCACCACATTTTGTATGGCCCATCACCATAATAATTTTAGCACCCGCCACTTTGCAGCCAAATTCCATACTGCCTAAAATATCTTCGTTGATGATATTGCCTGCAATGCGTACGCTAAACACATCACCCAGGCCCTGGTCAAAAATTAATTCTGCCGAAGTACGGGAATCTATGCAGCTTAAAATAACTGCAAAAGGGTGTTGCCCATCGGATGTTTCATTGGCCTGTTGCAAAAGATTGCGGTTTGCTTTCAGGTTATTTATAAACCTGTCATTCCCTTTCTTTAAAATTTCCAACGCCATGGCAGGTGTTATAGCAGCCTGCATTTCTTTAGTTAATGTTTTCATTTTATTTTTTTTTAATTATTAATTTGATGATGAATATGCGGGTTCAATAAATTTTATTTTTTCTACTGTGATGTTCCTGGTTTTAGCATTCACCTCATAATCCCTTATTAATTCCAGTACATCGTATGCAACAGATTTTGAGTTGGAAAAATCAATAATCACTTTTGAATTTGCCGGAATTTCTTCCAGTTCTTTTACCACATTGGCTTTATTAAAGAATGAAACCTCCTCTGCTAACACAATCTGATAAGTTTCAACACCATCTTCTGTGGTAATCGTTTCTTTCATGTGGTGCGAATTGCGATAGCTGTGCAGCAGGGCATAAAAACCACCTACTATTAATCCTGCCGCAATTCCTTTTAATAAATCGGTTAATAAAATGGCGACTATCGTAACTATAAAAGGCACAAATTGCTCCCAGCCTAATTTATACATCTGCTTAAATAAAACAGGTTTGGCTAACTTATAACCAACCATAATTAATATGGCAGCCAAACTGGCAAGGGGAATCATGTTCAATAAACCTGCAATGGCAATGGCACTGACTAGTAAGAATACACCATGCAGTATTGCCGACATTTTTCTTTTGGGGGTAAAACAAAAATGTCGGCCATACTGCATGGGGTGTTCTTATTAATTAGCGCTATTACTATTGCAGGGTTACTCAATATGATTCCGCTTGCCAGTTTA
>JAYUTS010000324.1:0-2297 GCA_043754995.1 Chitinophagaceae bacterium | reverse complement strand
GCAAGTGGATTACATGATGGAACTGATTTACAGCAAATCATCTCTAGAAAAACAAATACAGAAAGGGCAACAGTTTATTCTTGCTTGCGATGGTGAGCATGCAGTTGCTTTTGCATCTTATTCAGTAAAAGAAAATCATGCCGCCATATTCAAACTGCACAAACTTTATATCCTTCCAAACCAGCAGGGCAAAGGCATTGGTAAATCGCTTATCAATTATATCATTGCAGATATTACCCCTTCCACTACCCTGCAGCTAAATGTAAACCGCCATAACAAGGCATTGTATTTCTATGAAAAATTAGGGTTTAAGATTATTGGTGAAGAAGACGTTGATATCGGGCAGGATTTTTATATGAATGATTATGTGATGCAGTTGCAGTGGTGATATAATAGTATTTAAAAAATGGTCCTTAAAAAATATTGGCAAGCTATCAATAAAGGCACTGCTTCAACCTTCAACTTTGAACATTGAACTAAAACACCACCTGGTGCGTCTGCTTTATTACCCCTATCACAAACACACTCTGCACATGTCCCATGTTTTCGATGTTGCTGAGTTTGTTCACATGAAAATCGTAGTACGCATTCATGTCTTCACAAAGCACCTTCAGCATAAAATCAAATTCGCCGGAAATATTGTAACACTCCACCACTTCCTGCATTAACTGGATGGCTTTGATAAATTTTACGCCGGCAGTTTTGTTGTGTTCTTTTAAAGATACATAACAGATCACCATCAACCCTTTTTTTACCTTGGTATGATCCACGAAAGTGGCATATTGTTTTATCACGCCGCTGGCTTCCATCCGCTTGATGCGTTCATGAACCGGGGTGGTGCTCAGGTGAATTTTC
The DNA here is from genome assembly GCA_043754995.1 of Chitinophagaceae bacterium. Lineage (GTDB taxonomy): Bacteria > Bacteroidota > Bacteroidia > Chitinophagales > Chitinophagaceae > Lacibacter. The sequence goes on along the minus strand of JAYUTS010000324.1, from coordinate 1,442 downwards.
TCCGCAATTTCTTTCACCGTCATCCGTGCATTTTGCTGCAGCAATGCCAATATGGAAAGGTCCTTGGTATCCAGTGTAATTTGGGCAGCAGTTGATTGTTCTGTTTTCATCCCTTTAGCCATAATATAAAAGTCCTTTATCCTGCCAAAACGTTTTAAACAGGCGATTCTCCCAAAGTTATTAAAAGTTATAGAATATTATTCTGTGATTGTACATTTGTGTTCTAAAAATTTAAACATGTCAACAATAACAAATTCCTCCATCGATTTCAGCCTGAAATATAAAGTGGCTGACATGAGCCTCGCCGCATGGGGCCGTAAAGAAATTAGACTGGCCGAAGCAGAAATGCCCGGCTTAATGAGCATCCGTGAAGAGTTTGGCCCAAGCCAGCCATTGAAAGGTGCAAGAATTGCAGGTTGCCTCCACATGACCATTCAAACGGCTGTGTTAATTGAAACGCTGATCGCATTGGGCGCTGAAGTAAAATGGAGCTCTTGCAATATATTCAGTACACAGGACCAGGCTGCTGCTGCTATTGCTGCGGAAGGTATTGGTGTGTATGCATGGAAGGGCCAGAGCCAGGAAGAAGCTGACTGGTGTATTGAACAAACTTTGTTCTTTGGTGGTGCTGATAAACCTTTAAACATGATCCTTGATGATGGTGGTGATCTGACCAACATCGTATTTGATAAATATCCTGAACTGATTGCAAACATCAGGGGTTTATCAGAAGAAACAACTACCGGTGTTCACCGCTTGTATGAAAGAATGGAAAAAGGTACATTACCTGTTCCTGCATTCAATGTAAATGATTCTGTTACCAAAAGTAAATTTGATAACAAGTATGGTTGTAAAGAATCGTTGGTAGATTCTATCCGCCGTGCTACCGATGTAATGATGGCTGGTAAAGTTGCGGTTGTAGGAGGTTATGGTGATGTTGGTAAAGGCTCTGCCGAAAGTTTACGTGGTGCGGGTGCACGTGTAATCGTTACCGAGATCGATCCTATTTGTGCGTTGCAAGCAGCCATGGACGGTTTTGAAGTTAAGAAAATGATTGATGCAGTTAAGGAAGCCGATATCATCGTTACTGCGAGTGGTTGTCGTGATCTTATCACTGCAGAACATTTCAAAGCAATGAAAGATAAAGCCATCGTTTGTAACATCGGGCATTTTGATATCGAAATTGATATGGCCTGGTTAAATGATAAACATGGTGATACAAAAAATACCATCAAGCCACAGGTTGATATGTATACGATCAATGGTAAAGACGTTATCGTTCTTGCAGAAGGTCGTTTGGTTAACTTAGGTTGTGCCACTGGCCATCCAAGTTTTGTGATGAGTAATTCATTCACGAACCAAACATTGGCTCAAATAGAACTTTGGACAAACAACGATCAGTACGAGAACAAGGTTTACGTTCTTCCAAAGGTGCTGGATGA
>JAYUTS010000323.1:0-12008 GCA_043754995.1 Chitinophagaceae bacterium | reverse complement strand
ATCATTCCTTCTTCAATATCTGCTTTATGATTGGGATGAAATTCTTCATAGCTAAAGTTCATCGACATACCTTTCACCAGCACATCATCCGTTTCATGTTGAAATAATTCTTCTGTAATAAACCGATAAATGAGTTCAGGCGGGTATTTGGCTTTTACATGAAACAATACATTTTTTTCTTTCATCCATTCAAGCAGTCGTTTAAGCTCCGGTTTCACTTCATCCTCACTTAATTCAGCAAATAGTTTATAAGCGGGCTGACCCAGTAAATCATATACCTTCATCATTTTCCTGTTCTGATATTGTTCTTCAAACGCAAGAATATTCTGCAAAAAGGCATGCTCCATTTCGGGAGTAAGCTCATCGCCCATCTGTCCAAACATAGCACCAAACTCAGCCTGCATTTTCAATTTCAGGATTTCATTTTCTAAACGAAGCTTTTCTATTTCCTCTTCGTTCAGTTCTTCGTTTTGGTTGTGATCGTTTGACATATCGTATCGTTTTGATTAAAAAAAAGACTTTACTTACCATCATTTTATCATCATCAATGCTGCCATTGTTTCAATACCATTCCATAAATTCTGTATGCGGATATTTTCATTTTCTGCATGTTGATTGTTATCATGATTGGCAACAGGAATGGTAATTGTTTTTGCTTTCAGGTATTGTTCAAATACAAACAATGGCAGACTTCCACCCAATGTTGGCATCAATACCACTTTATCAGGAACAGTTGATTGTAAGGCTACAATTACTTTTTTTACAATGGGAAGATCCATGGATGTTTTTTGTGCATTGTAACCACTGCTCAGATTCACCTTTGCAATCTTCGGATATTTTTTTCGCTCTTCATCTGTTGGCTCCTGCTCAGTTACATAATAACCCTGGCTTTTAATATGTGCCACTACTTTTTGCTGTTGCCGTTTCCAATCATTACCAATAACCAAACGCAGATCAAGTACTGCTGCTGCAATGGTTGGTATCACATTACTTGCATTCTTGCCTACATTGGCACTGTTCATGCCGTTAATGTTCAGGGATGGCAGATTGATCGATTCAGCTAATGACATATGACTGATCTCCTGTTGTGTAAAGCCCAATTCATTTTTCATTTGTATATCAACAGGTGGAACTTCCTTCAATGCTTTTTTTTCTGCTATACTCAACGGCGTTACATCATCATAAAATCCTTTAATGGTTACTTTCCCGTTTTTATCTTTCATGGAACCCAGCAATTGAGATAGCAGCATGGCAGGGTTCGGTGCCCAGTTTCCATAATGACCGCTATGCAAAGGACGTTTAGATCCGTAAACAGTAACACTCACATGTGCATCACCTCTTACACCAAACACCACCTGCTTTTTTCCTGATTGATGTACCGGTCCATCACAAATGATCCACAGATTACTTTGTAATAAACTTTTATACTCCTGCAATATTTCATGCAAATGATCGCTGCCTGCTTCTTCTTCTCCTTCAAAAAAGAACTTGATGTTCACCGTTGGTTTCATCCCGGTTTTGACAATGGCATCATATGCATTGAGGATAGCCATTACACCGGCTTTATCATCGCTGGCTCCTCTTGCATAAATTCGCCACTGCGGATCGTATGCTTTCTCTTTTGTTGGAAAATCAATGATTGTTCCGTTTTGATCCAGCGATGCAGTCAATAATCTGGGTTCAAACGGTGACAGACCTTTGGCCCACTGTGCGGCATTCACCGGTTGCCCATCGTAATGCGCATAGAAGATAATGGTTTGTGTTGCACCGGGTGTATTCACTTCGCCATATACAGCAGGAACAGATTTTGCAGTAGCCGGATAAAGTAATTGGATATTCTGAATTCCTTTGGCGCTCATGATCTGCATAATATAATCTGCATTGCGCCTGATGTTAACTGAATCACCTACGATATTTGGAATGGAAAGGAAAGAAACAAAATCAGAAATAAGCTGATGTTCATTGGTCTGCCTGTACTGCCTGATCTTAATTGTTTCAGCAGTTTGTGCCAATAAAAAATGAGTGATGCAGGTTGCAACACTCATGAATAATATTTTTTTGATCATACACTTTTATTAGAAGTGTAATTTAAGAAATGAATCAGTAATAAGAAGAATCAAGATTGGAATTTGCTTTCTCGGCTGCTTCAATAGCAATAAATGAAGACAAGATATCAGGCTTCCCTTTCTTTACGCATACATCATGCTCATAGTGAGCAGAAGGTTTACCATCAACTGTTCTGATGGTCCACCCATCTTCATCATGAAACACATCTTTTACACCAAGATTAATCATGGGTTCAATGGCAATTACAGTACCTTCTTTCAATTTTGAACCAGTCCCTCGTTTACCAAAGTTAGGAACCTGTGGATCTTCATGCAGGTTTCTGCCAATACCATGACCAACTAATTCTCTTACCACACCATAACCATGTTGCTTCTCCGTATAGTCCTGAATAGCAAAAGCAATATCACCTGTTCGATTACCATGTACTGCTTTTTCAATGCCTTTGTACAAAGACTCTTTTGTTACCCGCAGTAATTTTTTTACTTCGTCAGTTGTTGTTCCGATAATAAATGTATATGCACTGTCGCCATGATATCCGTTCATGAATACACCCACATCAACTGAAACAATATCACCATCTTTCAATACATTGTTTGTTGGAAACCCGTGTACCACTGCATCGTTAACCGATATACAGCTTACATACGGATAACTGTTCTGGTAATTTTTAAAATTAGATACAGCTCCATGATCCCTGATAAACTGCTCCAGCTTGGCATCTATCTGCATGGTTGTAACACCTGCTTTCAGCATTTTACCGGCTTCAGCAATTGCTTCGCCTACCAGCAAAGCACTTTTGCGGATCAATTCAATTTCAACAGGTGAACGATAATGAATCATAACTCGTTTATAAAAAACCCCGGCTTTGTTTGCCAGGGTTTGTTGTATTTCAATGTATTTTTTAAATAGCTGATGAAGATACTGTCTGGCGTCCCTGAATTTTTCCGCCTTTCATTAAACCATCATATTGTCGCATCAGCAAATGTGTTTCGATTTGCTGCAACGTATCTAAGATTACACCCACCATAATCAACAAGGAAGTGCCTCCAAAGAAAGTAGAGAAACCACTTGTTACACCTAAGTTCTTTGCTACACCTGGCAAAATACCAACAATAGCAAGAAATACAGCGCCGGGTAAAGTAATACGGTCCATGATCTGTCCAATATAATCAGCAGTAGGTTGCCCTGGCTTAACACCCGGAACAAAACCATTATTCTGTTTTAAGTTATCTGCAATCTGCTTGGGGTTAAAGATCAAGGCTGTGTACAGGAATGTAAATCCAATTACAAGAATTGAATAAATAAGCATGTACCACACATTACCATGATCGCTCAATGTTGCTGCAATTCCTTTTGTTGAATTAAACCCTGTAAGCAATGTAGGTAAGAACATGATGGCCTGCGCAAAGATGATGGGCATTACACCTGAACTGTTTACTTTAATCGGCAAGAACTGTCGTGCACCACCAAACTGGCGGTTACCAACAATTTGCTTGGCATAATTAATGGCAATCTTTCTAACACCCTGCACAAGAATGATCAATCCCATGATGATGGCAATCAAAATAGCAATCTCAATCATGAACGTAAGCAAACCACCGCCTGCACTGCTTGATTTAGAATCAAACTCAGCAGCAATAGATGCAGGAAAACGTGCAAGGATACCAATCATGATAATCAAAGAAGTACCATTACCTAATCCTTTATCAGTAATACGTTCGCCCAACCACATCACAAACAATGTACCTGCAGTTAAAACAACTGTAGTTGATAACCAGAAAAATCCACTGAACGATTCTATGATTGCACCTTGTGCAATTTCCGGGCTTTTGAGATAAGTTACGTATGCACTTGCCTGGAAGATGGTAACAATTACTGTCAGGTATCTTGTCCACTGGTTGATCTTCTTACGTCCGCTCTCGCCTTCTTTCTGCATCTTTTGTAACTGAGGAACCATGATGCTCATCAATTGCATAAAGATAGAAGCGGAGATATAAGGCATAATACCCAATGCAAAGATAGAAGCACTTGAAAAAGCGCCACCTGCAAATGAATCGAAAATTCCTAAGATACCTTCTTTGGCTTTTGAGTTCAATGCTTCCAGGCCGTTCGGATCAACACCGGGCAAAACAATATGCGAACCTATACGGTAAACCAGCAACAATAAAAGAGTATAAATAATTTTATTCTTCAGCTCTTCAATGCTCCAGATATTCTTTAGGGTTTGTATGAGTTTTTTCACTGAGAATTTCTTTTTTTAATAATTGCTGAAAAGAAAAAAGACGCACTTTCATGCGTCGGACAAATATCGGTAAAAATTACTTCACAATTTCAACGCTTCCACCGGCTGCTTCAATAGCAGCTTTTGCTTTTTCACTCAAAGCATTTACTTTGAAAGCAAACTTGGTTTTAATTTCACCGTTGGCAAGAATTTTTACTCTGTCAGTACGGTTGATCAACCCATTTATATATAAATTCTCAACTGAAAATTCAGTGATGGAATATTTTTCTGCAAGTTGTTCAATTTGTCCGAGATTGAAAACACGGTATTCAATACGATCAGGATTTTTAAACCCACGTTTTGGAATACGACGCTGAATAGGCATCTGTCCGCCTTCATGAGCCATTTTACTTTTATAACCGGCACGGCTCTGTCCGCCCTTGTTACCTTTTGTAGATGTACCACCCTTACCGGATGCTTCACCACGTCCTAAACGTTTTACTTTGTGCGTTGAACCTTCAGCAGGTTTTAAATTGTGCAGTTTCATCTTTTATTTGATTTTGTACTTTCGGGGAATCACCCCTCGCTTTGTTATTAAATTGCTGATGTATGATTGAAGTTCAATCTTCAGCTTACTGACTTATGCTAACTCTTCAATCTTCAACAGGTGATTAACTTTATTAATCATACCAAGTATCTGGGGAGTTCCTTCTACCTCGTTGGTAGAATTTGTCTTATTCAAACCCAATGCTTTCAGCGTTTGCTTCTGGCGTTCGGGTCTGTCAATCGGACTTTTTACTAAAGTGATTTTTATCTTTTTCATTTGAAATTCAGTTTAAGGTTTGAAGGTTTAAAGTTTAAGGTATCAAAAACATTCAACCTTCAACTTGAAACATTAAACGTATTTTCTTATCCGTTAAATACTCTCTTTAATGCCAGGTTACGTGTTTTAGACACATTAATTGGTTCACGCAACATTGCCAGTGCTTTGAATGTTGCCTTTACCACGTTGTGTGGATTAGCAGAGCCCAACGATTTTGCTAATACGTCGGTAATACCGGCACTTTCCAAAACAGCACGCATACTTCCTCCGGCAATTACACCGGTTCCGTGTGCAGCAGGCTTAATGAATACTTTTGCAGCGCCTTCTTTTGCAAGCTGATCATGAGGTATAGTGCCTTTCATAACAGGAACCTTGATGAGATTTTTCTTCGCATCTTCAATTCCTTTTGCAATGGCCTGTTGTACTTCTTTTGCTTTACCTAAACCATGACCTACCACTCCATTTTCATTTCCTACTACAACGAGTGCAGAGAAACTAAAGGCACGACCACCTTTGGTTGTTTTAACAACACGGTTGATGGAAACTACTTTTTCTTTCAGTTCCAGATCACCTGCTTTCACTTTGTTTGTAATTACTTTCGACATTTATATTTTATTAAATGTTTACGTATGATTAGAATATTAATCCACCTTCACGTGCACCTTCAGCAATTGCTTTTACTCGGCCATGATATAAAAAACCACCACGGTCAAATACAACTGATGAAAGACCCAGTTCAGTTGCTTTGCGTGCAATAGCTACACCCACCAACTTACTTACTTCTACTTTAGTTCCTTTCGTTGCTTTAATGTCTTTGTCTTTTGAAGATGCAGAAGCAATAGTAGTTCCTGTAACATCATCAATCAACTGAACATAGATATCAACGTTACTGCGAAAAACACTTAAACGGGGTTTTGCAGTACTGCCAGCTACTTTCTTACGAACAGCGTAGCGGATTTTTTGTCTTCTGATGACTTTGTTATCTGTTTTCATCTTTCTTTATTTAACTCCCCCGATTCTGCCGGGAGATGAATTTGATATTTAAGATTTTGCCTTACTCCCCTTTAGGGATGGGGGCTTATTTACCTGCTGCTTTACCTGCTTTACGACGGATAAATTCACCAACATACTTCACACCCTTTCCTTTGTATGGCTCAGGCTTACGTAAGCTGCGGATTTTTGCAGCCACGGCACCAAGCAATTGCTTATCTATTCCATCCAATGTAATCATTGGGTTCTGCCCTTTTTCCTGTGCAGTAACAACTTTTAATTCGCTGGGGATTTCAAAGATGATATTGTGCGAATAACCTAATGCAAGATCAAGTACATTGCCCTGGTTAGCGGCTTTATAACCTACACCAACCAATTCAAGTTTCTTTTGAAATCCTTCCGTTACACCTTTTACCATGTTTGAAACCAAAGAACGGTATAAACCATGCATTGCACGATGACGGCCCTGATCAGTTGGACGGTTGAAGACTACTTCACTATCTTTTACTTCAACAGTGATGTCACGGTCAATACTTTCTTTCAATTCGCCTTTGGGTCCTTTTACAGTAACCACATTGTCGCTTCCAACTGTAATTGTAACGCCTTGTGGAATGGTAACCGGTTTTTTTCCTATACGAGACATAAATTCTGTTTTATTTATTATTGTTTGGTTGTTGACCGGTCAGCTTAGTATAGTTCAGCTTAATGTATCAGCAACAATTACTTTTTTCTTAGTATATGTAACACAAAACTTCACCACCCACATTACCTGCTTTGGCCTGCTTATCGGTCATTACACCTTTTGATGTACTGATGATGGCAATACCCAAACCATTCTTTACACGACGAAACTCATCAGGCTTTGCGTACTGGCGTAAACCCGGACGGCTTACACGCTCCAATGCTTGAATGGCGGGGATACGTGTTTGAGGATCGTACTTCAAAGCGATTTTAATCACACCTTGTTTACTATCTTCTTCAAACTTATATTTTAAAATATATCCCTGGTCGTATAAAATTTCAGTAATACGCTTTTTTAAATTAGAAGCAGGAATTTCTACAATTCTGTGGCCTGCCATCTGAGCATTCCGAACACGGGTAAGAAAATCTGCAATAGGATCTGTAACCATTTTATTCTTTAATTGAATGATTTAAAATTTGTTTTCTTTGATGCGCATCATATTCAATACCTGCACATCATCCTTTTCAGGATTTTTGTTGAATTACCAACTGGCTTTCTTTACACCAGGAATAATTCCATTCAGCGCCATGTCACGAAACATCACACGGGATACACCAAAGTAACGCATGTACCCTCTTGGACGTCCTGTAAGCTGGCAGCGATTTTTTAAACGTACCGGAGATGCATTCTTTGGCAACAGGTCCAAACCAGCATAATCACCAGCAGCCTTTAAAGCAGCACGCTTCTCAGCATACTGAGCTACCTTTTTTTCTCTTTTGTGTTGACGGGCTGTAATTGATTTTTTAGCCATAATTTATGATTAATCTTTTTTAGCATTTTTAAATGGCATACCCATTTCCTTCAGCAACTCATAGGCTTCTTCATTGGTTGATGCTGATGTTACGAAAGTGATATCCAGACCGGTAATTTTATTCACTTTGTCAATATCAATTTCAGGAAAAATAATCTGCTCGGTTAAACCCATTGTAAAGTTTCCACGACCATCAAACGACTTGTCATTCACACCTTTAAAGTCACGCACACGTGGAAGTGATGCAGAAATCAACCGGTCTAAGAACTCATACATATTTACACCACGTAAAGTAACTCTTGCACCAATGGGCATGTTCTTACGCAGTTTAAAATTGGAGATATCTTTTTTAGACATGGTTGCTACTGCCTTTTGTCCGGTAATTGTACCGAGTTCATCAATAGCAATATCTACCAGTTTCTTGTCGTTCACCGCACCATTTACGCCACGGTTCAAACATATTTTTTCAAGTTTCGGAACCTGCATGATGCTTTTGTAACCAAAACGTTTCATTAAAGCAGGTACAACTTCTGTTTTGTACTTACTAACTAAACGGGGTGTATATTTTGTAGTGCTCATCTTCTTATTTTTTTAACCTTGGTTAAATTATTTTACGGGTTGTCCTGATTTTTTTGAAACCCTTACCAGCTTACCGTTTTCACGACTGCGCTGCACTTTAGTAGCTTGCTTGCCATCCCATAACATTACATTTGAAATGTGAACGGGTGCTTCTTTTTTTACAATACCACCTTTTGTATTTTGTGCTGAAGGCTTGGTGTGTTTGGTAACAATGTTTACACCTTCAACCAATACACGGGCAGCATCCGGAAATACTTCCAGAACAGTACGTGGCTTCAATACATCTTTATCATCACCGGCAATGATTACAACTGAATCGCCTTTCCTGATGCTAAACTTGGGTTTAAATCTCTTACTCATTTTATTATGCTTTGAGCTTTGAGCTATTAGCTTCTAACTACTAGCTTTTGCTGATTAATTTCTCTTCCTTTTGCTAACGGCTCGTGGCTATCAGCTAATGGCTTTTTTACAACACTTCAGGAGCCAATGAAATAATTTTCATATATCCTTTATCCCGCAACTCTCTTGCTACCGGCCCAAAAATACGTGTACCACGGGGCTCATCAGAAGCATTCAGAATTACAACTGCGTTATCGTCAAAGCGGATATAAGAACCATCTTTACGACGTAATTTATTCTTCGTGCGTACAATAACAGCTTTTGCTACAGTACCTTTTTTAATACCGCCGCCTGGTAATGCATCCTTTACAGTGATAACAATCTTATCGCCGATTTTTGCATAATCCTGGCCGCTGTTTCCTAATACTTTGATGCAAAGCACTTCTTTGGCACCACTGTTATCGGCTACGTTTAATCTGCTTTCTTGCTGAATCATATTTTTAAGCTTTTAGCTTTTAGCTTCAGGCCATAAGCCCTAGGCGTTTAATTATAATCAGTTTAACTTGAAGCTTGAAGCCAGTGGCTTGAAGCTTGCTTTTTTATTTCGCTTTCTCTACAACTTCAACCAATCTCCAACGCTTTGTTTTGCTCAGCGGACGGCTTTCCATGATCTTCACCGTATCGCCAATACCGCACTCATTTTTTTCATCATGAGCATGGAACTTGGTCGTTTTCTTTACGAACTTTCCATAGATAGGGTGCTTTACTTTACGTTCAACCGCCACCGTAATGGTTTTATCCATTTTGCTGCTGGTTACAACACCTGTCTTTGTTTTGCGCAAATTTCTTTCTAACATTGTTTTGCTTTTTTTCTTTATTCCCCTTTTCAGGGAGATGGGCATTACATACCCAATTGTTTCTTGCTTAATTCTGTTTTTAAACGGGCAATATCACGGCGAAGTCCACGTATGCTCACCGGATTCTCCAAAGGAGAAATAGCGTGTGCAAACTCAAGCTTCTTTAAACGCATTTCATCTTCTTTAATGCGTGCTGTGAGATCTGTAACATTCAGCTCTTTGATGCTCTTTAAATAATCAGTTGTCTTTGTTGCCATGTTAATCAGTTTAATCAGTTCAACTTTTTAATTACGCCATTAAATCTCTGCGTACAATGAATTTTGTTTTAATGGGAAGCTTTTGTGCCGCCAATGCCATTGCCTCTTTTGCAACTGCTTCAGTAACACCATCCGCTTCAAACAAAATACGTCCCGGCTCAATGATAGCCGCCCATCCTTCGGGGTTACCTTTACCTTTACCCATACGAACCTCTGCAGGTTTACGTGTAATGATTTTATCAGGAAACACACGGATCCACACATTCCCTTCACGCTTCATTGCACGTGTCATGGCCTGGCGTGCACTTTCGATCTGGCGGTTGGTTAACCATATTGGTTCCAATGCTTTTAAAGCATAAGATCCAAATGATATGGTGCTGCCACGCTTAGCCACAGCCCGGATACGACCTTTCTGCTGTTTTCTGTGTTTTGTTCTTTTCGGCTGTAACATTGTCTGTTATATTTCTTGTTACTATTTGTTGTTTGATTCGTACTTCGCACATCGTACATTATACTTTGTACTTATTGCTCCATACTTATTTGTCTTATTATCCTTTACGGCTGTCTCTGCGTTGTCCGCCACCACCGCCACCACGACGATCATCTCTTCTATCACCACCACCTCTTCTATCACCACCGCCATCTTCACGACGATCTTTACGATCGCTCACATCACTCTTGCCGCCAATGAAATTAGGGTTGAGGTCACGCTTGGTTAATACTTCCCCTTTACAGATCCATACTTTGATACCAATCTTACCATATACTGTTAAGGCAAAAAGGTTGGCATAATCAATATCCATACGGAAAGTATGTAATGGAGTACGGCCTTGTTTGATTTCTTCAGTACGTGCAATTTCAGCACCACCTAAACGTCCTGCTACTTTCACTTTAATTCCTTCAGCACCCATACGCATGGCAGAAGCAATTGCCATTTTCACCGCACGTTTGTAATTGATACGGTTTTCAATCTGGCGTGCAATCGTATCAGCAACAATTGTTGCATCAACTTCCGGGCGACGGATTTCCAAAATATTTATCTGAACATCTTCCTTACCAGTCAATTTCTTTAATTCTTCTTTAATACGATCTACTTCACCACCACCTTTACCAATGATGATCCCTGGTTTTGAAGTGTGAATGGTTACAATCAACTTGTTGAGTGTACGCTCAATCACAATTTTAGAGATACCACCTTTATTAATACGGGCATTGAGATAAGTTCTGATCCTGTTGTCTTCGATCAGTTTACCTGCATAGTCTTTTTTACTGGCATACCAGTTACTATCCCATCCGCGGATGATCCCTAACCTGTTACCAATTGGATTTGCTTTCTGACCCATAGAATGGTTTAAATTTTATCAATTAATTTTTTATCTACAATAATGGTTACATGATTGCTGCGCTTTCTTACTCTGTAAGCACGACCCTGTGGTGCAGGGCGTAAACGTTTAACCATGCGTGCACCATCAACAAAAATTGTTTTCACAACCAAGGATGAATCAGCTGCGCTTTGTCCGCTGTTTTTTTGCTCCCAGTTATTAATGGCGCTTTTTAACAATTTGCCCAATGGTGTGGCTGAATGTTGTGGATGAAACTCTAACGTTGCCAGAGCTTTTTCAACTTCCATTCCACGGATTACATCAGCCAGCAAACGCATTCTGCGTGGCGATGTGGGATAATTTCTAAGTTTTGCTACTGCTTCCATTTGTTTTATTCTTTCATGTTTAACATTGATCGTTTAAAGTTTTAAAAACTGAAACTTTAAACCTGCTGTGTTAAACGTTTTATGAAATCTTCTTACTTGAGTGTCCTTTAAAGTTTCTTGTTGGTGCAAATTCACCCAGCTTATGACCTACCATAAACTCCGTTACATAAACAGGAATAAATTTGTTTCCGTTGTGCACTGCGAACGTGTGGCCAACAAAATCAGGAGTAATTGTAGAGCGACGGCTCCACGTTTTAATTACACCTTTCTTTGATTTTCCCTCATTGATCGCTAACACCTTTGTTTCGAGGTGAGCTGCTACATAAGGACCTTTTTTAATCGAACGAGCCATGTTATATTTTTTTTCTTTTTTCCCCTTTGAATCCTGAGCGGAGCCGAAGGATAAATGTTCCCGATTTCAGATTTTATTATTTCGCCGGTTTGCTGCCATCCTTACGCTGAAGGATCAACTTGTTAGAACCTTTATGCTTTGTACGTGTTTTTTCGCCTTTTGCATACTTACCAGTTCTGCTACGTGGATGACCACCGCTTGAACGGCCTTCACCACCACCCATCGGATGATCAACAGGGTTCATGGCTACACCACGTGTGCGTGGACGAATTCCTTTCCAACGATTAACACCAGCCTTACCTGCAGTTTCCAAACTGTGATC
>JAYUTS010000322.1:0-5084 GCA_043754995.1 Chitinophagaceae bacterium | reverse complement strand
ATAAAGAAGGAGATTATGATAAAGCAGAAGCAGCTTATCAAAAAGCATTGATCAAAAAACAAAATCCTGTAGCTCAATACAATCTTGGTAATACATTGTATAAAAAAGAACAAACGGCAGAGGCTATCAAGTCATTTGAAGAAACAGCAGCCAATACAACTGAAGCTGAATTGAAAGCAAAAGCATTGTATAATAAAGGAGTATTGTATCACAAGGATAATAAATTAAATGATGCAATTGAAGCTTACAAACAAGCCTTGCGTTTAACCCCAACCGATGAAGAGATCAGGAAAAATCTGCAACTGGCATTGAGAGCCAAAAAACAACAGGAACCACAGGAACAGAAAAAGCAAAAACAAAAGGAGCAAAAGCCAAAGGAAGAGAAGAAAGAACCACCTCCACAACCCAAGCCCCAACAAAGCAAGCTCAGCAAAAAACAAGCTGAACAATACCTCAAGGCTCTGGAGCAAAAAGAAAAACAACTCCAGGAAAAAATGCAAAAGAAAACAGGCGTGCCCAGTCAGCCGGAGAAAGACTGGTAAAAATTTCAGCATACAGATTTCAGATTGCAGATTTAGTAAACTTAATCGGCCTTACGGTTGTAATTTTACCAATCAGAAATCATCAATCAATGCAACTCTATACTCCCTCATTAACTGAATACAAACGACTGGCAACTAAAGAAGTCAGGATCGGCGATCTGCTGCTGGGCAATTTCAACCCCATTCTTGTACAAACCATGACCACTACCGATACAATGGACACCCTTGCTACTGTTGAGCAAAGTATCCGCTGTATTGAAGCAGGTGCAGAGCTGGTTCGTATTACAGCCCCATCAAAAAAGGAAGCGGAAAATTTACTCCATATCAAAAATGAATTAAGAAAGAGAGGTTATAACACACCGTTGGTGGCCGATATTCATTTTACGCCCAATGCTGCTGAAATTGCTGCAAGGATCGTAGAGAAAGTAAGAGTGAATCCCGGTAACTATGTAGATAAGAAAAAATTTGAACAGATTGATTATACCGATGCAGAATACCTGGAAGAGATCGATCGTATCCGTGAACGCTTTACACCATTAGTGAGTATTTGTAAGGAATATGGAACAGCTATGCGGATCGGCACCAATCATGGTTCATTGAGTGATCGCATCATGAGCAGGTATGGCGATACTGCTATTGGAATGGTAGAAAGTGCCATGGAATTTTTGCGGATTGCCCGTGCTGAAAATTTTCACAACATTGTCTTGAGTATGAAGAGCAGTAATCCACAGGTGATGGTGCAGGCTTACCGTTTACTCATTCAGCAAATGACGAATGAATTTCACGAAGCTTATCCTTTGCATCTGGGTGTTACAGAAGCTGGTGATGGAGAAGACGGACGGGTTAAGAGTGCAGCAGGTATTGGTACTTTATTAGAAGATGGTATTGGTGATACTGTTCGGGTAAGCTTAACGGAAGATCCTGAATTTGAAATTCCTGTCTGCAGAGATTTGGTGAAGAGATACAGCCCCCCCACATCCGCCAACTGGCGGAGGGATTTAGCAGGCACACAGCTCTCGCTTAATAAAGTGCCTGCAATAAATGCGAAGTCGTTGCAAAGTGGGGATAGTGCGATGATGGCCTCCTCTTTTGGAGGTTCCTATCAGGAAGGAACGAAGTTCGGGGAGGAGGCTGTACTTCCTTATTCTCCATTTGAATACAAACGAAGAGAAACATTTGCAGTCAATAATATTGGCGGTAAACAAGTACCTGTTGTTGTTGCAGATTTAAGTAAGTTGAAAAAGATTGAAGCAAAAGATCTGGAGAGTGTTGGCTATAAATATGATGCAACAACAGATAAGTGGACCATTAGTGATATGGCAGCAGATTATATTTTCGTTGCAAATAAACAACTCGATTTTTATTTGCCCGGTACGTTAAAAGTAATTGTGTATCCCGATACCTGGCAGGGTGTTCAAAAAACCTCTCCGCCAGTTGGCGGAGGAGGTTTGGAGGGGGCTGTATATTTCCCCATCTTCATGGATAGCGGATATGCTGAAACAGAAACAAAAAGTGATTCATTGAATTTTGTCATGATTGATTGTTTCAATGATGAAGCAGTAATCAATGCTTTTCCATATCTCGATACATTAGCAAACGATCCAACTGTTGTGTTTTGTTTGAGCAGCACCAATCAAAATGCCATGCAAAGTGTGCGGCGTATGTTTGTTGAGTTAATGAATCGGCAAATTAAAAACCCTGTTGTATTAATTACTGACAGTAATTGGCAAACAGCCGATGAACATCTCATTCACTATTCAACAGAATGCGGAGCTTTGTTGCTTGATGGAATGGGCGATGGTATTTGTTTGGGCATGACAAGTGAAAGCTACAAGCAATTTACAGCAGATGAAAATAAATTAGGAGGGCGGCGTTACTCCTCTCCGCCAATTGGCGGAGGAGGCGGGGAGGGGGCTGAGCAGTTCATCAACAGTACAGCCTTTAGTATTTTACAGGCAACACGTACAAGAATATCTAAAACAGAATATATCTCCTGCCCCAGTTGCGGAAGAACATTGTTTGATTTGCAGGAAACAACTGCAAGGATCCGTTCAGTGACCAATCATCTCAAAGGAGTAAAGATTGCTATTATGGGATGTATTGTAAATGGTCCCGGGGAAATGGCTGATGCTGATTTTGGTTATGTAGGTAGTGGCCCCGGTAAAATCACATTATACAAAGGCAAAGAAGTTGTAAAACGAAATGTGGATAGTGAGGTAGCAGTGAATGAACTCATCAGTTTACTAAAAGAAAGTGAAGCTTGGGTTGAAGTATAACCCTCAATTCGGAATCTCCTAAAATCTCCAATTTTATAAAAAATTAGGAGGTTTTATATTTTTATTCCTAATTTAGGAGAAAATAGGAATAATTATGAAAAAGCCTGAGGCCCCCCCCTCCCAACCTGTAAAGCATAGCTATGGGAAAATTTTAGATCAATTAATTGAAATTAATAAGTTCGATGATTTTTTCAATATCGATGATTCAGAATATCCATATTGGGAGGAGTGGAAATATAAAACCAAAAATTGGGCAATAGATCCGCAATTAGTATGGAGTGCTACAAAAACAAATAGACAAATTGGGATAAAAAATATTCTTGTTTCAAAGCTGCCCAATTTTGCATTCTCACTCAGTAACCCCTCTGTAATACAACAATATCTTCATGAGTTTGATATGGAGTTAGGTGGAACACTTCAGGGAGAAGCAATTGTTCCGGGAGAGGAAAAAGATCGCTATTTGATTAGTTCAATTATGGAGGAAGCAATTGCCTCAAGCCAGATAGAGGGTGCTGTAACAACAAGGAAAGTGGCGAAACAAATGTTAGAGCAAAATCGAAAGCCGCAAAATAAATCGGAGCAAATGATAATGAACAATTATAAAACAATGAAATGGATTGTTCAAAATAAAAAGATGACCCTAACACCGGATATTTTATTATCCATACATACACAGATTACAAAAGACACACTTGATGATGCAGGCGATGAAGGAAGATTCAGAACAAATAATGATGTGAGGGTGATGGATGAAACAAATGAGGTTTTTTATATTCCACCTTCTCATGTTGAAATTAAAGGGCTCATAAATGACTTTTGTGCATTTGCTAATAATCAGAATAAAGAAGACAGGTTTATTCATCCCATTATTAAAGGGATTATTCTTCATTTTCTGATGGGCTATATTCACCCGTTTGTTGATGGAAATGGCAGAACAGCGAGAGCTGTTTTTTACTGGTATTTAATAAGACATAATTACTGGTTAATTGAGTACATGTCTGTATCCAGAATTATTTTAAAAGCAAAATCTCAATATGCAAGAGCTTATTTGCACACTGAGTATGATGATAATGATTTAACCTACTTTGTACTTTACAATGTTAAAGCATTAAAAAAAGCATTGGATGAACTAAAAGAGTATATTCAACGGAAAACAGCAGAAAAGAAAAGAACAATCAGTTTGTTGAAAAGTACCGATGATTACAACAATCGACAGGTAATGATCATTAAAGATCTTTTAAAAGACCGTGATAGTTATTTTACCGTAAAACAAATTGAAGTGAAATTTAATATTAGTAATCAAACAGCCCGTAATGATTTGTCGGGCCTGGTCAAAAAGAAAATTTTAATTGAGCGACAGTCAGGTAAAAAAAGCCATTTCTTTGCTTCTGATGATTTTGAAAAAATATTAAAAATTAAGTAACCAATATTATTGGGCGCTGCGTTTAGAGCGTTAATGAAGCAAAATAGATGAGCGTGTTATTTTTTGAATAATAAAATTTATGATTCAAACAGATTTTTTAGTCATTGGTTCAGGTATAGCTGGCTTAACCTATGCCATTAAAGTAGCAGAAGCCTGTCCCGATAAAAAAGTATTGGTTGTTACCAAATCAAATTCTGATGAAACCAATACCAAATATGCACAAGGAGGAATTGCTGTAGTACATGATCCGGGAAATGACAGTTTTGAAAAACACATTGAAGACACACTCATTGCAGGCGATGGGTTATGTAATAAAGAAATAGTTGAGATCGTAGTTAAAGAAGGTCCGCAACGGGTGAATGAAATCATTGAATGGGGTGCTTCTTTTGATAAGGAAAAAGATGGTGATTACTCTTTAGGAAAAGAAGGTGGTCACAGTGAGAACCGCATCATGCATCATAAAGATGTAACCGGTGCTGAAATGGAAAGAGCCTTGCTGGAAACCATTCGGCGGAGTAAGAATATTCAACTGGTGAATCATTATTTTATTGTTGATATCATTACACAACATCATTTAGGATTTTTAATTACCAAGGCAACACCTGATGTACAGTGTTATGGTGTGTATGCATTGAACCTCCAAACCAACCAGATCGAAATTCTGCAAACAAATATTACTATGCTGGCAACTGGTGGTAACGGCCAGGTGTACCGCACAACAACCAATCCATCTATTGCCAGTGGCGATGGTGTAGCAATGGTTTACAGGGCAAAAGGGCGGATTGAAAATATGGAGTTTATCCAGTTTCATCCAACAGCATTATACCAGGCCGGGCAAAAAGG
>JAYUTS010000321.1:0-5093 GCA_043754995.1 Chitinophagaceae bacterium | reverse complement strand
GGTAAAATTTTTTAATGCGGTTTGGTATAAATTTTTTAAAGCCGCTAAACTTTTTTCATCCGCTTCATGCAACATGGCAGTGGCATAAGCTTTTTTTAAGATTGTGTTTATATTGCCTGCATCTTCCTTTAATAATTTTATGGCGAAATAATTGGCTGCTTCTAAATACACGGAATCATTTAATGTAACCAATGCCTGCAAAGGAGTGTTGGTTCTTATTCTTCTTGCCTGGCAGGCTTCTCTTGCAACACCATCAAACGATAACATACTGGGGTAGGCAGCAGTACGTTTCCAAAAAGTATAAATAGCACGGCGGTACTGATCTTCGCCTTTGCTGATTTTCCAGTCCTCATAATTCCATGGTGAAAGCCAAATACCTTTGGGTTGCCATGGCATTACCGGTTCGCCAAACATTTTATTACTTAACAATCCGCTTACCGCTAATGACTGGTCTCTTATTTGTTCTGCACTTAACCTAACTCTTGGTCCTCTTGCATAAAATTTATTGGTGGGATCTTTTTCAATCAATAATTCATTTACGTTTGATTGCTGCCTGTAGGTGGCACTCATCATAATATCCTTGATCAATTTTTTTACGCTCCATTTATTTTCATGCATGAAACGCCAGCTCAACCAATCAAGCAAATCTTTGTGTACAGGTTGAATACCTTGTGTGCCCATATCTTCTAATGTTTCGGCAAGACCCATTCCGAATAACTGTTCCCATACCCGGTTCACCATGGTTCTTGCTGTTAATGGATTTTCTTTTGCCGTTAACCACATGGCCATGCCTAAACGGTTTCGTGGTGCAGCATTAGGAAATGGATTTAAAGATTTGGGTACATCAGCATTTACCACATCACCTTTTACCAACCAGTTGCCCCTTTCAAAAACATTGGTCGGGCGAAACATATCATCCGGATTATCCATCATCACCGGTGTGGTAGGCATTTGCAGTTGCAACAGATCCCAAAATCTTTTTTTCATTTCTGCATAACCGGGCTTTCCTTCACCAGGAAATTTTTGAGTAAAATGAATCCACTCAATCATGGCGCAGTCTTCATCTTTTTCTTTTAAGGCAGCTGTAGTTGTGTAAGTAAAAAACAGATCATGCACACCCTGCGGGGAAACAAAATCGTTGCCGGTAATTTTTAAACCGGGTTTGCCTTTATCTAACCTGATGGATGATAACAATGGTCCATCTGGTTTGTCGATATGAATTTCAAGTTTGCCATTATTTGCAAATGCATCGTACCGGAATATGAGATTGTTTTTATTACTGAGCTCCACATTTTTTAAACGGCTTACCGATTTGTTTCTCAACATCACTCTTCTGCCATCACCCAATTCGGTATTTACAAATTCATCAAACACTACGGAGTTGTAAGATGGCTGCCATGTTTTTATAAACTGCGTTATTTCATTTGTTCTTTTTTCATCCGCATTTATTTTTAACCAGCTTACCAATTCATTTAATTTTTCATTGGCAGAATCAGAAAAGTGGCGCAGCAATGGATAATCAAATTCGGTATTCTCATCTCTTGCATTATTAAAGAAGGCCATGAACTTGTAATATTCATCATGCTTAAACGGATCGTAAGGATGAGCATGACATTGCACACAGGCAAAAGTGGTACCCATCAATGCTTCGAAAGTAGTATTGACTCTGTCAATTACAGATGCTGTGCGGAATTCTTCAGGATCAGTGCCACCTTCATCATTGGTCATTGCATTGCGGTGAAAAGCCGTAGCAATAAATTTATCTTCGTCTGCATCGGGCATTAAATCTCCTGCTAATTGTTCGGTTAAAAATTGATCATACGGCTGGTCTTTATTAAATGCTTTGATGAGCCAGTCACGATACCGCCAGATTCTCCTGTTAGCATCATGCTCATAACCTTTGGTATCTGCATACCGTGCAAGATCGAGCCACATGGATGTCCACTTTTCGCCAAAATGTTTATTGGATAAAAGAGAATCAATTAAATTTTCGTAAGCCCTATCAGATTTATCGTTTAAGAATTGTTTCGACAGATTTTCTGAAGGTGGTATGCCGATCAGATCCAAACTTGCCCTGCGGAGCAATACATTTTTATCTGCCTGCGGCGAATGAGTTAATTCAATTTCATTTAATTGCTGTAATACGAAATTGTCAATACCATTTTTGTTCCAGCCTTCTTCGATTGCATCGGGCACGGCTGTTTCTTTAACCGAAACATAAGCCCAATGATCGCCCCATTGGGCACCCTGGTTGATCCATTTTTTTAATACACTGATCTCTTCTTTTGAAAGCGGTTCATGTTTGAAGGGCATTCGTTCATCCGGATCTTTTGCCGTTACTCTTTTTATTAATTCGCTGCCTGCTGCATTACCGGGGATGATTGCCGGTTTGCCTGATTCTGTTGGAGCCAATGCTTCAGTACGGAACAGCAAACTAAACCCTGCTTTTTGCCGCACTCCGCCATGGCAACTGATACATTTTTTATTGAAGATGGGTTTTACCTGGGTGTTGAAATCGATTTTATCCTGCGGTCGTAAAAAGAAATACCAGGCAACCCCTATCATTAATAACAGGGTGATTATAACAATTACTTTATTTGACCTTTTTATTCTCATTCTTGTTATATGATCTTTACAAAAATTTACTTTGATCCGGTATTCCTATAAAGTTCCGACATTCGATTGGCATGTTCATCATAGGCCGCCTCAAATAATTCTATTGCCTTTGTATCGCCAACAATGGCTGAAGCAGTTAATACTTTTGGTGGATGACCAGCTTCGGTTAACAGTTTTGCCAGTTCGGCTTTAATACAATTAACAATCATAACGCCTCCCACTGTTGAGCCGGGAGAAACCGGAGTTTCTAACCCATCAATATAAATCATCGAATCACCCACTGGTGCGCCACTGTCTAAAATAATATCAGCGAAGTCGCTTAGCTTTTTTCTATCAGCTCTTTTACTTTTACTTTTTGCAGAATGTTCGGTGGTGATGAGAGCTACGGTTTTTATTTTTTTCTGTTGAAAAAGTTCTGCCATTTCAATGGGAACAATATTGCTGCCACTGGAGGAAACAATCAATGCACAATCTTTTTCACTTAAATGAAAGTTCCGTAAAATACGTTCCGCCAGGCCGCTTACGTTTTCTAAAAACATCGCCTGTCGCTGTCCATTCGCACCAATCACATTGTTATGATTGCTTAGAGATAATTCTACAATTGGGTTAAAGCCTGGAAACGAACCATACCGTGGCCACATTTCTTCTACCATGATGCGGCTGTGGCCGCTGCCGAATAAATGCACCACTCTTCCGGCTAAAATACTTTCAGCAAACCATTTTGCTACTTGCTGTATTTGTTGCTGCTGTGTTTTGACGGTTTCAATAATGCCGCTGCACTTTTGCAAATAGGTTTCTGTTAAGTTCATTGTTCGATTAATTATTTTTTATTCATTACTCATAGCAAAAGAAGCTGCACCAATAGCACCGGCCATATCACCATGAACTGCTTTTACTATTTGCGGACGATTACCTCCGGGCTGCCATTCATACACATCCAACCATTTATTCAATGGTACAAATAAATCATCACCTGCTTCTGCAATACCACCACCAATGATAATCGTATCGGGTGATATCAGATTACTTGCCGATGCAACAGCGACAGCCAGTTTACGTACCGATGTCAGCCACACATCTTTTGCAAACACATCACCATTTCGGTATGCTTTCAGCAACTCATGAGTGGAAGTAAATTTTCCATAAGTTCTTTTTTCTATTGAGCAATTGCCGATGCACTCTTCTAAACTACCCGGCATACCGGTTACATCACAATCCGCATTACTATCAACAACGGTATGACCGATATGTCCTGCTTTATTAAACGAACCCTGGTACGCTTTACCATAAATTAATAATGCACCGCCTACTCCTGTGCCTAACGTTACCATTATTGCATTAATACTTTTTTTTGCTGCACCGGTTTTTGCTTCGGCCACCAATGCTGCTACACCATCATTTATAACATAAGCCGGACATTGTAAATAATCTGTCCAAATAAAATTTTCCAATCCTTCTAACCTGCCGGGCATGAAACTTATTGCTGTGTTATTATTATTTGGTAAGCCAGGTGCAGAAATACCGACAGCAATTTTGTCAATTTTTATTTTTTGTTTTAAGTCATTTACCGTTTTTGCTATGGCCGCTTTCCATACTTCGCCTTCACCATCGTTTGTTGCTGTATAAGATTGATGCAATATTTTTCCGTTGGCGTCAATGGCAACGCCTTTAATGCGGGTGCCGCCTAAATCTATTCCTATGGTGATTTCGTTTTTCAATTATGCATTATTAATTATTCATTTTTAATTGATCGTCCATCCCCCATCCACTGCTATCACCTGCCCGGTGGTAAATTTTGATTGATCACTCATAAAATATATTGCCAATCCATCAAGATCTTCGGGTTGTCCTATACGTCCGCCTTCTAATGGTTGTTTTGTTTTGATGAAGGATAAAATTTCTTCATCGTTTGCTGCCCGTTGTGCCATTGGAGTTTCTACCAATGCCGGTGCAATGACGTTGATGCGGATATTATTTTTTGCATAGTAGGCCGCAATAGATTTTGTAAACCCGATGATGGCAGCTTTTGCTGCAGCATAGGCATGTGTACTAAAAAATTGCGGTGATGGTGAATAACCGAGTACTGAACCCATGTTTAAGATAGTACCGCTCCTGTTTAATTCTAAGAATTTTTTTATCGCCGCCTGGTTGCTTAGCATTAATGAAGTAAGATTTAATTCCATGGTTTTATTCCAGCCTTCCAGCGTTAATTCATGTAAAGGGCCATCGCCCATTTTACGTCCACTGCCACCGGCTACATGATAAAGGCCGTCAATGGTTTTATATTTTTCAATGCAGGTATTGATGGCATGAACAGCAGTATCAGGATTCGTTGCATCGCCACTAATGGCAATGGCATTATTACCCAACATATTTTTTGCTTCGCTAACACTTTCTTCATTTCTGCCAACAACTACAACATTGGCGCCATTGGCAACAAATGCTTTTGCTGCTGATAAGCCAAGACCTGTAGTGCC
>JAYUTS010000320.1:0-2319 GCA_043754995.1 Chitinophagaceae bacterium | reverse complement strand
TTCAAACTCAAAATCAGCAAAGGATTACAGCCATTGATGAAGAACTGAACCAAATAGAAACGACTATAAAAAAGCAAGAAACTGATTTTCTTAATTATCTCAATACCGGTTTCTTAACCCGTATTGAAGCAATGAATAACCTGATCAAGGATAATGATGCATTGCAATTCCGTTACTATCTAATACTTGTTATTTTAATGTTGATTGAACTGATGCCTGTGATTGCAAAAACATTGCTTCCTGTCGGTGTATATGATGAAAAAGTAAAACAACGGGAATCGCTTGAAAAGATCATGACAGAAGAAAGTGCGGATTATGAAAAAGAGATGAAACGATTGTACAACAAACTATCCATGCAACAGGATACAGAAACCATGGAAGAATTTTTCCGGATGCAGAAGGATGAACAAAAAAGCAAGTTGAATCATTTTGGCAAAGACTGGAAACGTAATGATGAAAATGTACAGGGCTTTTGGGAAAAGATCAAACAACAGATGATTGGAAGACCGGAAAATTAGTCGGTAGTTATTAGCCGATTGTCATTAGCATTAGATGCAACTTTATAAAAAAGTGAAGACTGATTAGTCTTCACTTTTTATTTTATAGTTTCAACTTTCGATTTATACTCATATCATTTCGCTCTCCAACAACGGGTTCTTAATTGAATGCTGCCTCTCCGAATATTCTTTCGCTGCTTTAATAAAGTGCACGAATAAAGGTGCAGGGCTTTCAACTGTACTTTTTAATTCGGGGTGATATTGCACACCAATAAAGAATGGATGTTTTGCATTTTCAATGATTTCCACCAACCCGGTTTCAGGATTCTTACCGCTGGGGATCATGCCTCCCTGTTCAAAAGCATCTAAATATTTATTATTAAACTCGTAACGATGACGGTGACGTTCATTAATGTGCAGGCGCTCATAAATTTTTTCTGCCAACGATCCTTCCTTAATATCGCATGGATATGAACCCAAACGCATGGTACCGCCTTTGGTCGTGATCTTTTTCTGCTCTTCCATCATATCAATCACTGCATCGGTTGTTTCGGGATTCATTTCAAATGAATGGGCATCTTTCATTCCCAATACATTCCGGGCAAATTCCACACAAGCCATTTGCATACCGAGGCAAATACCAAAAAATGGCAAACTGTTTTCCCTCGCATATTTAATGGCAGTGATTTTTCCTTCAATACCACGGTTGCCAAAACCTGGTGCTACCAACAAACCATCGAGTCCTGCAAGTTTTTCAGCCACATTCTGCTCTGTAATAAATTCACTGTGCACATTCACCACATTCACTTTGCATTCGTTCATAGCACCTGCATGAATAAAACTTTCAAGAATGGATTTGTATGCATCCTGGAGTTCAATATATTTTCCAATCAACCCGATATTGACCTGGCTCTTGGGATATTTCAATTTATCTAAAAACTTTTTCCAGTTTTCCAGATCAGGTTCAGGAAAGATGTTAACCCCAATTTTTTTCAAACAGATGACATCTAATTTTTCCCGCAACATAAACAAAGGCACTTCGTAAATGGTGGAAGCATCCATTGCTTCAATTACTGCTTCAGGTTTTACATTGCAGAACAATGCAATTTTGCGGCGAATCTCTGTACTCAACGGTTTCTCCGTTCTGCATACAATAATATCAGGGTGTACGCCTTCCTGGCTCAGCATACGAACACTGTGCTGGGTTGGTTTTGTTTTTAATTCTTTCGCCGCTTTCAAATAAGGAATCAAGGTTAAGTGTATAACTATACAATCATCATCCGGTAACTCCCATTGTATCTGTCGAACTGCTTCAATAAAAGGTAACGATTCAATATCACCTACTGTTCCTCCAATTTCTGTAACAACAATATCATATTTGGAATCTTTCCCGAGTAATAGCATGCGGCGTTTGATCTCATCAGTAATATGAGGAACTACCTGCACCGTTTTACCGAGATAGGCGCCTTCTCTTTCTTTATTGATGACGGTTTGATAAATGCGGCCGGTGGTAACATTGTTGGCCTGCGTTGTATGAATATTTAAATAACGTTCGTAGTGACCAAGATCCAGATCGGTTTCTGCACCGTCTTCGGTAACAAAACATTCACCATGTTCATAGGGATTGAGTGTGCCGGGATCAACGTTGATATAGGGGTCGAATTTTTGAATGGTTACTTTAAACCCACGGGCCTGTAACAATTTTGCCAGCGAGGCTGCAATAATTCCTTTACCCAATGATGATGTAACGCCACCGGTTACAAAAATGTACTTGGCCATAAAAATAAATTTTCAAGTTTAACGGACCTGCCTTAATGTAAAA
>JAYUTS010000319.1:0-2320 GCA_043754995.1 Chitinophagaceae bacterium | reverse complement strand
GTTAAAGTTGAAGAAACAAAACAAATCGACCGTATTCTGCAACAACTTCTCACTCATCGTCCCTTGCAATATGTATTGAATGAAGCCTGGTTCTATGGATTAAAGTTGGAAGTAAATGAAAGCGTTTTGATTCCAAGACCGGAAACGGAAGAACTGGTTGACTGGGTTGTGAAAGATGTAAGAAGTATGAAGTATGAAATAAAAACCCAAGACTCTGCGCATGTCGTACCTCATACTTCGTACCTATCAATTCTTGATATTGGTACTGGGTCTGGTTGTATTCCAATTGCGTTGAAAAAGAATATCCCTGCAGCCGATGTATCAGCAATTGATGTTTGCAGTGAAGCATTGCACACAGCTATCAACAATGCAGTGATACATGAAACGGAGATCAACTTTCAGTTGCTTGATTTTTTAGATGAAGACAAGTGGAATGAATTGGGCAAGTATGACATCATCGTCAGCAACCCGCCATACATCAAATCAAGCGAAGCAAAAAAAATGAGTGAACATGTGCTGGAGTATGAACCTCACAAAGCATTGTTTGTTCCCGATGAAGATGCGTTACTCTTCTATCGAACGATTGCAGCATTCGCATTACAACATCTGAACGCTAAAGGAGCAGTATATGTAGAAATCAATCAGCAGTTGGGAAAAGAAACGGTTGAGGTGTTTCAACAAAAAGGATTTATTGTTGAATTGAAAAAAGATATGAGTGGGAATGAGAGAATGCTGAAAATAAGCCGATAGTTGTTAGTTGCAAGTCGTTAGTAAAGCACCTGCTAACTACTATCGGCTAATGACTAACTACTTCCTACTTCTATTGAACTCCTTTCTTATCCACACTCATCACTGCCTTTACACCTAAGCGATCGGCAGCACGGAGCACAGCAGCAAAACTTTCAATGGTGGCATTACGGTCGGCATTGATCACAATACTCACTTCCTCGCCACTGTTACGTTTTTTACTGATCATTTGCGAAAGCGTGGTATCCATCATTAACGGATCAACAGGTGTTGAGCCAACATAAAAATGATTGGTTGCATCAATAGTTACCACTACTGTTTGTTTGCTGCGGGTGTTACTTTTTGCTTTTGGCAAGGAAGCTTTCCGCACATTGGGGTTAGCCAGCGTGGACACAATTAAAAAAAACATAAGCAGGATGAACAGGATATCGTTCAAGGCATCCGTAAACACTTCTGATGATTCACCTCTTTTTTTTCTTAGATTCATGCTTACTTGTTTAACGGGTTGGTTCCTGTAATACGTCTAAGAAATCGGCAGCAGCCGCTTCCATTTTATTCGCTGCTTTTTCAACCTGTGTGTGTAGGATATTATGAAACAGGTAAGCGATTAAACCAATCACCAAACCACTGATCGATGTAACGAGCTTTGTATAAATACCCCCGGCAATGGTACTGAGTTCATATTCACCTGTTGCATTGATGTTGAAGAACAACTGCATCAAACCAACCAGCGTACCAACGAAACCAAAGATGGGTGCAACTTTCGAAATCACGGAGAGGATGCTCACATTGCGTTCGAGTTTATACATTTCAAGTTGCGCTACATTTTCCATACTGTTTTCAATGGAATCAATGGGTTTACCAATACGCTGCAACCCTTTATCAATCATACGGCCAACAGGATTAATGGTGTTGCGTGCAAAATTTCTTGCTGCCGTTACATTACCACTTACAATATTATCACGGATGATATTCATGAAATTATCATCCACCAATGTTGCTTTTTTTATCGCCATCCATCTTTCAACAAAAACAAATACAGTGGCCACACTCAACAATAACAGTGGAAGCATGATCCATCCACCTGCAAACAAGAGGTCAATAACATGCATTTCTTTGGGAGCAACAGGTGGAGTGATTGCTTTATTAAGGGTATCAACTGCTGTTTGAACCTGGAGGATGAAAAAGTTCATGTGTGTTATATGGTTTTAAAATTGCAACTGAGCTTTATGCCAGCAGCAAACAAATGTAAATCTTGCAAAGCATCTAAACGTAGGCATGCAATCTTTATTTTCCACAGCCAAATATGAGCCCATCTTTTAACGAAATGTGTTAGAAGAAAGCTAAAAGACAGTCGTTAGCCATTAGTTGATAGCCATTAGCCAGCAACAGTTTAAAAAAAGAACAACTATTCACTAACAACTACCGGCTATCGGCTGCGGGCTGGTAGTTACTTGTCTTTTGCTATTTCCCTTACTTCAACTACCTTCGCTGCCGGTTAATTATCAATTATCAACTAACAAATTCTCACCCTTCGACTGCGCTCAGGATTCGAAGGAATAAAAAAATAATA
>JAYUTS010000318.1:0-5108 GCA_043754995.1 Chitinophagaceae bacterium | reverse complement strand
CCATTGACCGGGATCTCCATAAATATCAAATGAACGAAGCACAACAAATAGCAACAGCGCAGTAACACCCATCCATAGTAATATTTTCTTTCTACGCTCAGCCTCTGGATGTCTGAATAGTTTGCCGCAGCAATATCCGAGGATCATTAATCCTGTCCATGGAAGAAATGGATAGAAAAAGCCAAGAGCAAAACTGTTGTTTACCGGAACAATTGTTGGCCTGTGGAGAATGCCCCACCATGCCGGAACATTTCCTTGGCGATCCGCCTCCCCATAATCAAGCAAGTTATGACCAAATACGATGATCAACCCAATTGCAAGCAACAACCGGAATGGTAACCAAATGAGTAAACCAAGTATAACCATGCTGATACCAATGGACCAAATGGTTACAAGAATAATGACACTGAAATAAATATCAGCTGATAGTGCTAATGTCATCACCGTCATTTCAATTAAGATCAACCAAAGACCACGGGTAATTAAAAATCGGGTCAGTTCTTTTTTTGTTTTGCGCAGGCTTTGTAACCATGCCGATACACCGGAAAGAAACACAAAGGTTGGTGCACAGAAATGAGTGATCCAACGGGTGAAGTATAAAATGGGTGTGGTGGTTTTAAAATCCAACGGGTCGCCTGTTAGTGCATTTGCATGAAACAGGTCACGTGTGTGATCCAATGCCATAATGATCATGACCAGGCCACGGAGCATGTCAATGGATTCAATTCTTTTTTGGTTAAGAGTTAATGATTGTTGCATAACGCAGGGTTTATTGGAGGTTATATTTATTTTTTAAATAAGATATCAGATCTTCTCCACTTTGTTTCATGTTTTTAAGTAACAATATTTTTGAACGTCTTGAACCATTCATCTGTAATGTATGAAATCCCAGTTCTTTCAGTAGTTCCATATCATACGTTATAAGAGAGGGATTATCATTGCTTCGCATGATTTCTCCTTTGCCAGACTCCTGTCTGCGTAAGATACCGGGGTCAAGGATTTTTGCCCCTATGCGTTTATAATTATCAAATTCATGGTTGTAATTATCTTCCAGCAGGCGAATCTGGGATAACTGGTTATAATACCCCATAATATTATTAGAAGCTTCCGGATACCTGATGAGCCGGAACCCGCCTGCATTTTTTAACTGGTCAAAAGTTCTGCTGTTGTTTGCAAAAGGATTTGACCGGGGTCCAAGCCTTGCTGCGAAGTAAAGCTGATCTCCATTTTGTTTTGCGAGTGCAGGGTCGTTCAATAAATTAATTAAACTGTCTAATATTTCAACGCCAGATTTTTCAAACCTCATCATGGAGTCGAGGTTTTTTACATCATCCTGCAAATCGGCTACCAGTGAATTGATAAACTGTTTTTCTCTATCTTTTTCTATCTTATGCTCCAGTTGATACTCCGCAAAAAATCCGCAGAAAACAGCGAGGAACAACATTAAAAATTCCCAGAAATATGCTTTCCAGTTTTTTCCTGTCCCGCTAAGGGAGGGATTGCCGTGGCTTTGATGGGAATGATGATGTACTTCCATATCTTTTATGTCTGATATTTGATTTATGATGTCTGATGATTCTGCAGCAGGGGTAATGGTTTCATCAGTTGAATCTGTGTTCAACTGTTGCTCATTGTTTGGCGGCTTCGTTTCTTCCGGGCTGTTGATTGGTTTATTTTCTTCCATTATTTATTTTTAGCCTTTGCAGTGATTATTTTTTTTGCGTTTTGACTGCTCATTACTTTCTTTCCGGTTTTGGCTTCAATGGTTTTTTTTGTATTGCCTGCTATGGTTCCACCTTGTTTGGCAATCATTTTATTTTCATCAAGTTTCTTTGGCTTTTTCTCTTTACTTATTTCTGCAGTGGTGGCTTCTGCAAGCATGTTTAATACCAATTCTAAATTGGTCATATTATCCCGTAAGTTTTCTTTCTTTAAATTTTTGTGTTGTTTGTATTGTTTTACGGTTTTGCCGCTCCATGCTTTTGTTATAATATCAGTGAGAATTGCAAATTCCTGCCCTTTTTTTACAGCACGGTTCTCCCATTCATCTGTTAACTCTTTTCTTACTTCAATACTTTTTAAGCGTTGGTTAATCCACTCTTTGCTGTAACCGAGTTTTGTATAATTTTCCATAGCACGGTCAATACTCAGTTCCGGGTCCTGGCTTTCTTCAATTCTTTCGTAACCTGTTTTTGCCAGCCATTGTTTAAACGGTTCTGCTTTGGGCGATGGAATGGATTGGATAAGGCGGAAGAGTTGTTCGGTATCGGACACATCGGTAAGCCGAAGCTTGCCATCAGCAGCCTCCATTTTCAAAGCGTTACAATTTGTAACGGTTTCATTTCCCTCGTCCTTCATCCGCTTTTTTAATACACGCCAATATACCTGCGGGTTTGGGCTGTCAGTTAATACTTCAATTATATCTACAACAGAGAAATACCATTTCTCTTCCTCAGCATCCCAATGGCTGCGGATTTTTTTGTGTTCAAACAATTTAATGTTACTCATACTTTTCAATTTTTCATTTGCCTGCAAATAAATGCACATACAAAACCAATAAGAATATAAATTAAAAACAGTAAGGCTTTAAATGTAAGTAGTGTATTTTGTTTATTTTTTTCCATAAATTATTTGATACGATAGTTTTTTTTTATTAACTCAATAAGTTTTTGTGCCGCTATGTTTCTTTCGTTCCCAATCTTTTCCGCCAGTAAAAAAGCGCCATATAAATATTGTGCAGTGGTGGCTAATTCGTTTAGTACTGTCGGGTCTTCTGTAAGTAAATCAGATGATACAGCAGGCTGCTCTTTTTTCTCTTTAATTATTTTCAGCAATAATCCGGCATCAAATATTTTCCCCATTTCTTTTCCAAAGTTTGATCCCCAGGTAAAAGCTGCATCGTTGTATTTTTTTAACTCTATTATAGAGTAATAGTAATGAGAAACACTATTGGCTACCTGTTTATTCCTGATAAGCCGCAGGGTGCCAGAACTTTTCATTTCTTCGTAAGTGCGATCCGTAGTGTAAAGCGCTTTATATTTAGGTAATATCATCCTTGCAGTAAAAGCAAGTTTAGCAATATGCTTTTTTCTTTCCGAACTTTTTATTATTAGTATCAGCGTATCAATGGAGTTGAACAGTACTTTGTTATTTCTTGTATAATCACTATAAATGACCGTGTCAGCTTTTAAATCTTCCAGCAGATTTTGAACATAAATCTTTTCTTTATCTCTTTCAATTTTATGCTCCAACTGGTACTCTGCTAAGAAACCACAAAACACAGCAAGGAACAACATTAAAAACTCCCAAAAATAATGTGTCCATTTTTTTCTTGGGGTGTGAGTGTGTGCATGTACTTCCATTTCTTCAGTATTGGGCTGTGTATTAATTGTTGATTCAGGCATTATATTTTCCTTAGAAGGAATAATTTCTTCGGGAATATTTTCTGATGGTTCAGGTTCTATGCCTGACTGTTCGGCAGCCAGGTTTTTATTTTCTTCCATTATTTGTTTGGCTAAAGCCAATTTTATTTTATTTTTTAGTCCACTGGCTAAAGCCAATGGCAATTAAAATTGTATGCTATTTTAATTGCCTCCAGCTTTAGCTGGAGGAGAATAAATTGATTTGTGTTGTTGGCTTTAGCCAAAATATTTTTTTATAATAATTTATTTGAGGTTGTATTCTTTTTTTAAAAGGATTAGCAGGTTCACCGCTTTTTGCAATTGTAACCTCACATCACGCCTTAGGGTTTTATTGAATGCAATCAGCATGTGCAGCCGATAATTTAATCTGAATAATGCATCCTCGGTTATTCTTAAGGGCGGGTCATAGTCTGTCATGGATACATTATTGTCTTCATCCCTCATGGCCATTAGTATCCTGCCATCAAATATTCCTTCTGCAATGTTTCTGTATGTATCCATGATGTCTTCCTCGTCCTGGCTTCCCCATACCAATGCACGGGTATTAACATCGTAAGCAATGATACTGTCGTTTACAACTGATTTTCTGATAAGCCGGAGGTTGCCCGCATTTTTTAACTGTTGCATGGTGCCGTCAACCGGAGTGTACCGAAAGGCGGGACCACGGGTGGCAAAGGAATTAAAGTAATAAAGGTAACGGCCATAAGCAGCAGCATCCTGCCTGTTTAGTAAGGTTACAAATGAGTCAAGCATAGCTTGCCTGCGATGTCGTTGCAGCAAAATATGGTTGAGCCGGGCAGTATCCACTGTAAGGTCACTGACTAATGATTTAATGAATTTCTTTTCACGCTGATGTTCTACCATGTGCTCCCGCTGGTTCTCTGCCAGGAATCCACAGAACACAGCGAGGAACAACATTAAAAATTCCCAGAAATAAGATTTCCAGTTTTTTCCTGTCCCGCTGTGGGAGGGATTGCCGTGGCCATGTGAGTGTTGGTGAATTTCCATATCGTTTGTTTCTGTATTTTTTATTTCAAGTATTTCAGTTTCATTTAATGGAGGGATTTCGCTTTGCGCCATTTGCGGTAAAATATTTTCGCCCGGAGAAATTGTTTCTCCGGGGATATTTTGCAATGGTTGTTTTGGTTCTGTACCTGCCTGTTCGGCAGACAGGTTTTTATTTTTTTTCATTGATTGTTTGGCTAAGCCAATTTATTTGTAGTTTTTTTATCTACAGATTAAAGTAAGTGGCAATTGAAATGTTTTTTTATACGACTAACCCAGCCTTGTTTGCTTTGCTATTTAATTCGTTATCTAATTTCAAACAATACCAGGTTTACTTTATCATCTGCAGAAAAGTAAAAAGAGCTGCCAGGTTTTATATAGAGGTATTTCCCTGTTTTTATGAGGGTTGATTTTTTCCTGCGTGCATCATAATACAATACTTCTTTGCCAGTAACCAATTCTGCAATCAGTGGTCCACGTCCATTTATAATCTTTTTATTAAAAGCCGGTGCCGTTAGTTTATAGGCCAATGCTTTTTCATTTTCAAATAAAATTGTAAATGGTAAAGGTTTTAAGTGCTTTGTTGGTTTATACGCCGAAAGAATTTCTATATCGGTTACATGAAACGGCAGGCTGTCAACGTTTGAAACCCGGTGTACTAATGTATCGTTTACAAATGAA